>DDYL01000096.1:7813-10011 GCA_002347925.1 Chloroflexi bacterium UBA2235
CGGCGTTCGGGTATCGGCAGGCTAGGTGGTCCGGGTGAGATCACTCAAAGAGGCGGCTTATCGAGGTCTCTTCGCAGATTGAGCGGATGGCGTGGGCGAAGAGCGGCGCGATGGAGACCTGGCGGACCCGGGTGCCGGCGGCGGCAGGCAAGGGCACGGTATCGGTGACCACTACTTCGGCCAGGGGGCTGCCATCAATCTGGACCGACGCGTCACCAGTCAGGAGACCGTGGGTGACCATGGCGCGGACCGATTTCGCACCGGCGTCGTGAACGGCGCGTGCCATGTTGCAGAGCGTGCCGCCGGTGAAGATGATGTCGTCCACGATGATGCAATCCCGCCCGGTGACGGATCCAAGAAGGGCGGTGACCTCGCTGGTCTCATCCTGCGTGGGGCGAACCTTGTCGCCGATGGCAACCCCGGCACCGAGGTGGGCAAGACGACGCATGTAATCCCGGGCGAGTTTGGCACGGCCGGCATCGGGGGCGATGAAGACGGGAGCGTTGATCGTCCCGGCCGAGGTGAGCCTCTCGACCTCGGTGGCGAAGATGGTCATGGCGTAGAGGTTGTCGACCGGGACGTGGAAGAAACCCTGTAACTGCCCGGCGTGGAGATCGACGGTGAGGACCCGGTCGACGCCCGCGACCTCCAGAGTGTCGGCGATGACGCGTGCGCGGATGGAGACCCGGGGTTCGTCCTTCTTGTCACCTTTGCCATAAGGAAAGTAGGGAAGGACGGCGGTGATGCTGCGCGCACTTGCGCGCCGGGCGGCATCGATCAGGAACAGGAGTTCCATGTGGTGGTCGTTCGGGTTGGCATGGCCGGTCTGCACGATGAAGACATCACGGCCCCGGACATTCGCCTCGTACTTCACTTCGATGGCACCGTCGGAAAAGGTTCTCAGTCGGACGGGATCGGTGGGGTGCGCGAGGGTGGCGCCAATCGCTTCGGTAAACCCCGGATGGGATCGTCCTCCAACGAGGATCAGGCGTTCGAGCCCGTCGGTGTCGTGGTTGCGTGGCGTGATCGTCATTGGAGATCAGTCTACGCCCGCGCAACCGCGTACTTGCGTGTCACCGACATCGCCGGCGCTCATGGTGCGTTGCCGTTCGAGGCAGGCGCGGACGACGTTGTGCTGCCCGAACCCGAATGCGTGGGGTGGGGGCAATGCATCAACCGGAAACCAGTGGAACCCGGTTGCCTCGCCTTGTGGCGACAAGGGGCCGACGAGGGTGACGATCCAGGTGACGCCAATCGCGTGCTGCCGGGGATCGGTGGCGTCAAACCGGCTGTCTGGTCCGTGTGGTGAGTACTGGGCAACGTAGGTCGGGTTTGTCGGATCGATTGGCGTGACGACGGCTGCCGGGCCGAGGGTTTCGCGGACCTGCCGTGCAAGTTCCTCGGCGAAGGTGGCACCGTGTCTCATGCGGCCACCGACAATCCCCCACCCTGACCGGCCGGTTAGCGACGATCCATCCGGTTCGCCGAAGGGAACGGGGACGGCCCGCCGGATCAACCCCACGGAGGTAACGGTCTGGCTCCTATCCGGTTTGGTGGTGAGGCGCACGGGAATGGCATCGACGCACACGATGGGGATGGATCTCTGGATGGAGCGCCAGAGGTCATCGGGGATCCAGTGGCGTGGTCGGTCCGGAGTTTCATCGATAGGTTTGCTCGACATCCCGCGGCGTTCTCCTGAGCTACGGAGTGTGCCGGTTGCCCTACCCGAGCCAGTCGCCCTTTGTGTACGGATTGATCGCTTTCACGTGCCTGGGGATTCCCGGGTAGTCTGGCAACCCGGCCACGAAGAGGCCAGGTATTGGATTGGATGGAAGGATCGAGAAGATGCCGGCGCGCACGTTTGACTGGCGAGATGACCCGATGGGAACGGTGCTAGCGGTGCCGGAAGTGCGGGCGCGGTTCATCCGCACCGAACCCGGCAAACCGGTCGGGACCTTCCACACGCACGAGGAATCCGGTGGCTACGAGGTCTGGGTAGTCCTCGAGGGCGAGGTTCTTTTCGAGTTTGACGATGGCCATGGAGAGATCACCTCGGTCGTCGCGACCGCCGGACAGTCGGTAGTGGCGACCCCGACCGAACGTCACCGGGTGAGCTGTGCGGGGACCACTCCCGCGGTCTACTACCTGACGGTCACCCCCCACCGGTCCCCGACTCACACGCACTACGACGCGGACGG
>DDYL01000096.1:10032-14311 GCA_002347925.1 Chloroflexi bacterium UBA2235
GGTACCTGCGCCGCCGGTTGGCGTGTATTGCGACTGATTCCCGTTTGTGCTACGATGGACTTGTTACTGCAACGTATTTGCAATAAGGAGAACCGGGGATGACGACCCTGATGCTTGAGGCGAGAACGGAAGTGGCAGGCGTGCCGCGTCGTCCGTTCACCACCCGCTACCGGCGCGCACTGGTGGTCGCGAGTGCGGCTGCACTAGCCGTATTCTCGACGGGCACTGCGTCGGCGATGCACATCGCCGAGGGGTTCCTACCGCAGACGTGGGCACTGGTGTGGTTTCTCGCTTCGGCGCCATTCGTCATCTACGGCATGCGCGTGATTGGCACGCAGGTGCAGCGGTCACCCCAGCAGAAACTGACGCTGGGAATGTCCGGTGCGTTCTCCTTCGTGCTCTCCGCCCTCAAGATCCCATCGGTAACCGGCAGTTGCTCGCATCCGACTGGTGTTGCCCTTGGGGCGATCCTGTTCGGCCCGGGACCGATGATGGTGCTTGGAACGATTGTCTTGCTCTTCCAGGCGATCATCCTGGCACACGGGGGCCTGACCACCCTCGGCGCCAACGTCTTCTCGATGGCCGTGGTCGGGCCGATCGTCGGTTACTGGGTCTTCCGCGCCCTCCGGGGTTTCGGGACCGGGCCGGCGGTCTTTGTCGCTGCGACGATCTCAGATCTGGCGACCTACTCCACCACAGCGGTTCAGCTTGCCTTGGCGTTTCCCGCCGAAGTGGGTGGTTTCGAGGCATCGCTGGCCAAGTTCCTCGGCATCTTCGCGATCACGCAGGTGCCGTTGGCGGTGAGTGAGGGCCTGCTGACCCTGATCATCTTCAACCAGTTGGCGCAGTACAACCGCGAGGTGCTTGAGGAACAGGGTGTCATCGCCTCGCCAGTGGTTGCGTTGGCAGCCCCATCCATGCCGGTCTGGCAACGGACGATTGCGCTTGGTGTCGTTGCGGTTGCGCTTGCCACTGTCCCCTTCCTGTTCAACAAGAATGCCGAGTGGCTCGGAGCGGATGACCGAAGCACGGCGGCGATCACCGAACTGGCACCGACATACCAACCGTGGTTTGAGTCGGTCTTCTCGCTGGAGTACTTCGACCTTGGCGACTACGAACGCTATCTCTTCGAGTTCCAGTCGGTTCTCGGTGCGGCCGTGCTGAGTGGCATTGTCGGATGGATGATCGGCCGTCGTCGTGCCCTGGACGGCGCATCGGGCGAATCCGATGTCCGTAACGGTGTAATCATCGTCGGCACGGCCATCCTGATCGGGATTGGCACCCAGTTCATCGAGACGGACTTCGGTGAGTTGCAGGCATTCCTCAGCGCCACGCAGGGAGTCTGCTTCGGCTTGGTCGGCTTCTTCGTTGGCTATCCCGTGGGCCGGAAGGCTGCAGTGACACACACGCACGCCTGACCTTGTAAGGTTGGCGCCCCGGAAGAACCACCAGGATGAACCCCTTCCCGATCGATGCGATCGCGTACGGAAACAGGTTGCGTTCGGCACCGGCGGCCGAGAAGATCCTCTTCGCCGCCGGGGCAGTCGCCCTGTGTGTGTGGTTCCGGTCCCTTGCGGTCACGGCGGTGGTTGTGACCATCGTGACCGCAGTGCTGCGCCTCCGGGCCGGGATTGGCCTGCGGGATTTCTGGGGTTTCCTGTGGCTGCCAAGTGGCTTCATCCTGACCGGCGTGGTGCCGATGGCGATCGAGTTCCTTGGTCCGCAGACACCCGGTGTTCTCGCGGCCATCCACATCGGATCGTGGCACCTGGGTGTCACCAGTCGCGGGCTTGCGCAGGCGATGGCGATCCTTGCGTCTTCGTTCGGATCGCTTTCGGGCACGCTTTTCCTTGCGTTGACAACACCGGTCGTTGACATCACTGACCAGTTGCGACGCTGGTATGTTCCGGTCCTCTTCATCGACATGATGATGCTGATCTACCGGTTCACCTTCGTGCTGCTGGCGACGGCAGGCGCGATGAAGACGGCGCAGGAGGTTCGCCTCGGCTATTCGACGAACCGCCTCTGGTTGCGGTCGGTCGCGATGCTTGCCTCCAACCTCTACCTCCGTTCGCAGATGCGTGCGGTATCACTGTTCACGGCACTGTCGTGTCGGGGATACTCCGGGGAGCTGCGGGTGCTCGTTGACCGGGCGCCGTGGTCGGCGACGAGGGTGCTTGGCATCCTTGGCGTGCACGTGCTTGTTGGTGTCTGGGGCGTGGCGACGCGTACCTGGGGATGGGTGTAGCGATGGCTGTGACCGTACCGTTGATCGACCAGGCCGCCCCCGTCACCTACCCGGTACCCGGACGGCGGGAGAGGGAAGTACCCGCGGAGACGCTGTTGGAGGCGCGCGGTGTCACGTTCTCGTACCCCGATGGCACGGTGGCGCTGAACTCGCTGACGATAGGCATCCCGCGAGGTCGCCGGGTGGTGGTGCTTGGCGCCAACGGCTGCGGCAAGTCGACGCTGTTCCTGCATTTCGGCGGGGTGCTGCGCCCGAAGAGTGGCGAGATCGTGCTTGACGGCCAGCCAGTGCGATACGACCGGGCGGGCATGACCCGCTTGCGCCAGCAGGTCGGGCTGGTTTTCCAGGACCCTGATTCGCAGTTGTTCGCGTCGAGTGTGCGCCAGGACATCTCGTTTGGCCCACTGAATCTTGGGTGGTCCGAGGCCAAGGTGCGCGATGCGGTTGAGGCGGCGATCGAGGCAACCCAGATTGCCGACCTCGCCGACCGGCCGGCACATCTGCTCAGCTATGGCCAGAAGAAGCGCGTGGCGATTGCCGGCGTACTGGCGATGGACCCATCGGTGATCATCGCTGACGAACCGACTGCAGGTCTCGATCCGGAATCGACGGCGCGACTGGTGTCGTTGTTCAACTCGCTGCACGATGCCGGACGGACGATCGTGATCTCCACGCATGACGTGGAACTGGCCTTGGCGTGGGCCGACGAAGTGGTGGTGCTGCGCAAGGGCGAGCTGCTGCGGACGGGACACCCGACGGAGGTCTTCCAGGACGCCGCCGTCCTTGCAGGTGCCCGGTTGCAGCAGCCGATTGTGCTGGAGACCTTTGGTCACCTGTGTCACATGGGGTACATCCCGACCGATGCCGTGCCCCCGCGCAACGCCAACGAACTGGCCGAATTGATCGGGTGCCACTGTTCTCCGCAGACCAGCCCGATTTCCTCTGGGTTTGATTCCCTTCGCGCAGGCCAGTCCCACCACGCATGATCGCGTGACAGGTCGCACTGGTGATCCCGGCGTCCCTGTGACGGCCGGGTCTTGCCCGCCGCGAGGTTGATCCGGCCGTTCCGACACCGTTGGCGCGTGACACGCCGCGATTGGGAGGAACCGGCATGGCGGGTACGGGTGGCACATCGGGCATGCACAAGTTCGCGGTGCCGTCACCGGCGTCGCGACGCGCGGTCGAGGCGGCAATCCGTGCGGTTGCACCGGTGCAGGCACGTACCGAACAGTCGTGCGAGTACCGGTTCGACATTGCGCGTGGGACCGAACGGGTGGTGGTGAAGCAGTACACCAACGGCACCTTGTTCCTGCAATCGGCTTCGCCGTCCGGATCGCTGATGGCGGACCTTGTGGAGGCAATCGACCGCACGGTTGGCACTAAGACGGTGATCGTGGGTGGAGCGGCCAAGCGGGATGACGACCCGGACCTGACGCGTCCGTTCCCCGGGCCGTGGATTGGCAGTGACGAGGCGGGGAAGGGCGACTACTTCGGGCCACTTGTCGTGGCGGCGGTGTGGGTGGACGACCGCATGCTTGGCTTGCTGGAGGCGCTTGGCGTGCGTGACAGCAAGGTGGTGGCCGATACCGAAATTGCGCGGGTGGCGGCGGAAATCATCGCCATCGGGGGTGACGGTGTGGCGGTGGTGGAGGTGCCACCGGCCCGGTACAACACGATCTACCGGGATGTCACCCGGCAGGGACGCAACCTGAACGACCTGCTGGCGTGGGGGCACGCGAAGGCGATTGGCGAGGTGCGCAAGACCCACCCCGCGGCCTACGCGCTGGTAGACCGGTTCGGGGATCGTCGGCACCTGGATAGTGCACTTGCCCGGCAGGGCGAACCCCCGCTGGAGGTGATGCACGCGCCACGGGCAGAGGCGAACCTGGCGGTCGCGGCAGCTTCGATCCTGGCCCGTGCACGGTTCGTGGGATGGTTTGCCGGGGCATCGCGCCGGTGGGGACTGCGACTGCCGTTGGGGGCATCCGATGCGGTGATTTCGGCGGCCCGTGCGTTCGTGGCGACGCATGG
>DDYL01000096.1:14319-15194 GCA_002347925.1 Chloroflexi bacterium UBA2235
GGGTGGGCAAACCGTTTGGGGAATTTCACTCCCGGTCTTGGTGCGATGTCGCGCGGAAGTCGGGGACTTGCCTGATGCGTGCACATGCGGGCGCGCCTACGCTCCTAGTGCCACGCGAAGTTATTCCAAGTCGGACTTCGTGGGGTGAAGGAGGCGGTGATGCGCGCGACGATTGACCCCCCACGAACGGTCCTGCCCGATGGTGCGGAAACGATGCCGGCGCCGGATGCTCCGGACCTGGTCGGGGCCTCAGCGGTGCGCCCGGTGATTCTCCCGCTCGACGGGTCGGCGCTGTCGGAACGGGCGCGCCCCTGGGCAGTCGCAATCGCGCGCACCCGCCAAGCTCCCGTCATCATGATGGGGGTGGTTGACGCGTATCAGGCTTCGTCACTCGGTTTGGCGGCTTCTGCGGGGGTCCCTCTCTATAACTCGATGGTGCCGGATGCCTTGCAGGAGGTCACCCAGTATCTTGAGACGCAGGTTGGCGCGTGCGCTGCGGTCGCGCCGGACGTCCATACCCAGGGACTTCTCAAGATCGGTGATGCCTCGCGGGAAATCCTGAAGGTGGCGTCGGAACTTGATGCCCAGATGGTGGTCTTGACGACTCACGGGCGCGGGGGCGTGGACCGGCTGATCTGGGGAAGCGTTGCCGAACAAGTCGTACGTAACGGGCATGTCCCGGTCCTGCTTGTCCGTCCGTGGGAAGATCCGGTGCCGGAGTTGACTTCGGAACATCCGGGATGGCGGGTGCTTGTCCCGCTTGACGGCACCAAGCTTGCCGAGACGTCGCTCGCGGAGGCAACGCGTCTTGCGGTGGGGGGAGAGCTCCTGCTTGTTCGCGATGTGGTGTCGGGGCACGGCGATTGGTCGGACGA
>DDYL01000191.1:0-1832 GCA_002347925.1 Chloroflexi bacterium UBA2235
GGCCCGCCACTCCTGAAGGAGTGCCGGGACCGTCTGAGGCAAGTCAAGATCGTAACGGGTTGCAAGCCGCTCGGTGACATCGGCAATCCACCGGCGATCATCGTTGGTCGGTGAGGGCCCATCCCACATCCGTTGGACCAACTGGTCGGCGGCAAAGGCCTCGCCCATGTCCTTGAGAACTTGTTCCTGATCCTCCGGCAGCGCCGGGAACCCCTGCTTGACAATGGCTACCCAATCAAGGCGGTTTGCCGCCTCGAAGGCGATGTCCTGCAGCAACTCGTCGACATCGTCGAGAGCGGTGCGTGGTGCGTTTTCTGAATCGTCTTGCACTGAATTGACCATGGTGCTCCTCGCGGGAACGCTTTCAGAACTATACCCGTGCGGAGGAACCCGGCACCGTAGGAGTGATGCCGGACCAAACCGACCACTTTCCAGGCGAATTCCACCTCCTCCCGGTTGTTAACTCACGACCATCCGTCACTTGGCCGATAGTTAGGGGGACAGGGAAGCGTGGGGTCTCGGAACTCTCGAGACACTCCGGTTGTAGTGACCGGAACCCGCAGGAACCTCGGGCATGCGTCGGGTCGGGTGGTGATTGGCTGCTACCAATCGTCAGCAACCGTCGGTGCACTTGTCCTCCACCCGGAGTGATGGGAGCCATGTCCAGGGAACCGCGCGACACTACCAGTTCCGAACTTCGATTGGCATGGATGCCATCTCGGGTTCCGGAGACTGCCCCGAATGGCCTCCATCGCAATGCGGTGGGTCGAAACGATAGGGAGATCGCAATCATGACTGCTACTGCCGTAGCCACCGGGACTGTTGGGGCACCGCCCCGCGCACCCTCCACGTGGCCACGTTGACGAGACATCGGACGGACTGATGGTCCGTAGGTTCGTCCCTCGCATCGGTGCGAGACCCCAAGTGGTGCTGTGCACTCCCCGACATGCTTCCTGCTACTGGGAATTACATGTCTTGGACGAGCACACCTTGGGAAAACGGCGGGAAAGCGCCAGCAACCGATAACGGGAAAGCGATGAACCGTCGCACGCACCGACCGCAATGCCGGTCACGACCCCATGGATGGGGTCTGCCTACCAAGGAAAGGACTCTACCGCGATGTCACTCCGGATCAACTTCAACCTGTCATCACTGCAATCCCAGCGCGGGCTCGCAGCTAGCCAGTTTTCTGGCTCAAAGGCTGCCGAACAGCTCGCCACGGGGCTCCGCATCAACCGCGCATCGGACGACCCGGCAGGATTGGCAGTCAGCACCAAGCTGAAGGTCCAGATCCAAGGCCTCAACCAAGCGCAGCGCAACGTCCAGGACGGCATCAACACCATCGCGATTGCCGAGGGTGCGCTGAGCCAGATGCATTCCATCCTTGCCCGGATGCGCGAACTCGCCGTCCAGGCTTCCAATGACACCCTCACGAACTCCGACCGGACCCAATCCCAGTCCGAGTTCGATGCCCTCAGGACCGAAATCACCCGCATCGGGGATGCGACGCAATATGCATCGGTACCCCTCCTGAACGGCAATGCGTCGGCGTTCAACCTGCAGGTCGGGGCGAACACTCCCGACTTGCTCGTCGTTTCATTCCCCAATGCGACGGTCACTGGTATCGAGGGCGATGCCGCCTACTCCGCCACAGGGGCAGCGGCGCTCAGCGGTACCGACCTCAACTCGCAAGCGACGGCAAACGCTGCCATCTCGCCTCTCGACGCAGCCATCGAGGTGATCAGCGGGTACCGGTCGGCACTGGGGGCAATGACAAACCGCCTCCAGTCGACGTCAGACAGCCTCGGGGTCACCTCGGAGAACGTCGCCGC
>DDYL01000191.1:1862-2613 GCA_002347925.1 Chloroflexi bacterium UBA2235
CAGCAGGCAGGTATTGCCGTCCTCGCCCAAGCCAACCAGGCGCCACAGTCGGTACTCAAGCTCCTCCAGTAGGCAGACCGGTGATCGTCAGCGCGTGCGCCGGCTGATCACCTGCCATGGAGGGCAGGACCGCGTGGCGGGGGTGGATCACCCCAACACGAACGACAACCAGACACGACCGACCCATCATCCACGGTGCTGCCACACCAGGTTCGGGGCAACCGGTCAGCCAGCGGAAGGAGCAGGACAGGCGCACAGGCTCAAGGACACGGACGGCAGCAGAACCGGGCAAATGGCGCCTTGGAAATCCAGGGCACCCGATGAACGCAAGATGCCGACTGGGCCCTTCATCACGGGCTGGTCACCCGGGAGTTCCACGAACAGCCCGACGGGGAGGAATACCCCGGATAGGTTGCGAGTGATGCGCGACACGGATCCCGCAACCAGGGTGTTCGCACTGCCAAGCGGACACCAGCGAACGGCGGGGTTTCCAAGGCCTCGGAGCGTCCTCAGGGAGGACAGACGGATGGGGTGGTCAGCCACGGCCCATCCGATCACGATAGGGAGATCGCACCACAATGGCTCTACGCATCAACTTCAACCAAGCCGCCTCGGCTGCCCAGCGCGGGCTCGCCGCCAGCCAGGACTCCTACTCCAAGCAGGCCGAACACCTTTCCTCGGGCCTCCGCATCAACCGGGCCTCCGATGACGCTGCCGGCCTGGCCGTCTCCGAGAAGCTCAAGAACCAGGT
>DDYL01000006.1:0-6156 GCA_002347925.1 Chloroflexi bacterium UBA2235
GGCCCCATCGTCATCGGCCAGGCCGCCGAGTTCGACTACGCCGGAACCCAGGCCTGCAAGGCCATGCGCGAGGAAGGCGTGCGCAGCATCCTCGTCAACTCCAACCCCGCCACCATCATGACCGACGCCGAAGTCGCCGACGCCGTCTACATCGAGCCCCTCACCGTTCCCGTCCTCGAGCGCATCATCGCCCGCGAGCGCCCCGAAGGCCTCCTGCCCACCCTCGGCGGACAGACCGGCCTCAACCTCGCGCGCGAACTCGCCGACGCCGGCATTCTTGAGAAATACAACGTCCGCCTCCTTGGCACCCCCCTCAGGGCCATCCGCCAGGCCGAGGACCGCGACGAGTTCCGCCAGCTCATGAACGCCCTCGGCGAACCGATACCCACCTCCGCCATCGTCCACACCATGGAAGAGGCCCATGCATTCGCCCACGAGATCGGGTTCCCGGAAGTCCCGCTCATCGTCCGGCCCGCCTACACCCTCGGTGGCACCGGTGGCGGCATCGCGCATGCATGGCCCGAACTCGACCTCGTCGTGCAATCCGGCATCGGCGCCAGTCCCATCGGGCAGATCCTCCTCGAACGCTCCCTCGTCGGTTGGAAGGAGGTCGAGTACGAGGTCATGCGCGACGCCGCCGACAACTGCATAACCGTCTGCAACATGGAAAACTTCGACCCAATGGGCGTCCACACCGGCGACTCCATCGTCGTCGCACCCTCGCAGACCCTCACCGACCGCGAATACCAGATGCTGCGCACCTCCGCGCTCAAGATCATCCGCGCCCTCGGCATCGAAGGCGGATGCAACGTCCAGTTCGGCCTCGATCCGTACTCGTTCAACTACATCGTCATCGAGGTCAACCCGCGCGTCTCCCGGAGCTCCGCACTCGCATCAAAGGCCACCGGCTACCCCATCGCCCGCGTCGCTGCCAAGATCGCCGTCGGCCGGACCCTCGACGAAATCCCGAACTCCGTCACCGGCGAGACCACCGCCGCCTTCGAGCCCGCCCTCGACTACTGCGTCGTCAAGATCCCGCGCTGGCCCTTCGACAAGTTCCCCCATGGCGACCGCACCATCGGCACCCAGATGAAGGCCACCGGCGAGGTCATGGCCATCGAACGCACCTTCGAGGCAGCATTCCAGAAGGCCGTGCGATCCCTCGAGATGGGCGGTCGCAGCCTGCTCTGGGAAGATGCTTCATGGCGCGAGCCCGAAGGGTTGGCCCGCATCTGGTCGCTGATCGACACCCCGAACGACATCCGCCTCTGGGCACTCATGGCCGCGCTTCGCCGTGGCGTCACCGTCGCCGCCCTCCACCAGCGCACCCGCATCGACACCTGGTTCCTCGACCGCCTGGCATGCATCCATGCCCTCGAGCAGCGCCTCCTCCGTGAACCACTCACCCCCGGCCTCCTCTGGGATGCCAAGCGGCGCGGCTTCTCCGACGCACAGGTCGCCACCCTCTCCGACACCGTGCAGGGCCTTCCGGACCGCGTCCGCGAACTGCGCGACCAATGGCACATCGCCCCCGTCTTCAAGATGGTCGACACCTGCGCCGCCGAGTTTGCCGCCCGCACCCCCTACTTCTACTCAACCTACGAGGTCGAGAACGAAGCGATCGCACCGCCCGGCAAGTCGGCGATCGTCATCGGATCCGGCCCGATCCGCATCGGCCAGGGCATCGAGTTCGACTACTGTTCCGTCCACTCCGCCTGGGCACTCCGCGACGCCGGGTGGGGCAGCGTCATGATCAACTCCAACCCCGAGACCGTCTCCACCGACTTCGATACCAGCGACCGCCTCTACTTCGAGGCCCTCGACGAGGAAAGCGTCCTCGAGGTCATCCGCAACGAAGCCGGCGGCCCCGGCAAGCCCATGCCCCCCGTCATCGCCCAGTTCGGCGGGCAGACCGCCATCAACCTCGCCGGCCCGCTCAACCGCCTCGGCGTTCCGGTCATCGGGTCATCCGTCGACACCATCGACCTCGCCGAGGACCGCCGCCGGTTCGAGCGGTTCCTCGACGGCCTCGGCATTCCGCAACCACCAGGCACCGGGGTCACTTCCGTCAGCGACGCCATCACCATCGCCAACCACATCGGGTACCCCGTCCTCGTGCGCCCCAGCTACGTCCTCGGCGGACGCGCCATGGAGATCATCGGCGAGGAATCCGATCTCCAGCGCTACCTCACCAACATCGTCACACCCACCGAGAAGTCGCCCGTCCTCATCGACAAGTACCTGCAGGGCAAGGAAGTCGAAGTCGACGCAATCTGCGACGGCGAAGTCACCCTCATCCCCGGCATCATGGAGCACATCGAGCGCGCCGGCGTCCACTCCGGCGACAGTTTCGCCGTCTACCCCGCCATCAACCTGTCCGAGGCCATCGTCGAGCAACTCGTCTCCCACACCGAACGCATCGCCATCGGCCTCGGCGTGCGCGGTCTCGTCAACATCCAGTACGTCATCCACCAGGGACAGGTCTACGTGATCGAGGTGAACCCACGGTCCAGCCGAACCGTCCCGTTCCTCTCAAAGGTCACCGGTGTGCCGATGGTCCGCCTCGCCACCCACATCCAGCTCGGCAAGACCTTGCGCGAAATGGGGTACGCCGGCGGTCTCTGGCCCCGGCAGAAACTCGTCGCCGTCAAGGCACCGGTCTTCTCCATGAGCAAGCTCGTCGGCGTCGATACGTACCTCGGCCCCGAGATGAAGAGCACCGGCGAAGTCATGGGCATCGACCATGCCTTCGCCCCCGCCCTCTACAAGGCCATGGTTGGCGCCGGGGTCATCTCCATGAACCCATCAAGGTCCGGCACCCCGGGCCTCCTGCTCTCCATCGCCGACCGCGACAAGGACGACGCCGTACCCGTCATCAAGCAGTTCGCCACGAATGGCTACCGCCTCTTCGCCACCGCCGGCACCGCGCGACTGATCCGCACCCTCGGCCTCGCCGTTCGTGAAGTTGGCAAGATCAACGATGGCGACCACACCATCACCGAACTGATCCGTTCCGGCGAAGTCACCTTGGTCGTCAACACCATCACCGGGGGGAAAGGCGTCCTTCAGGATGGGTTCGAGATCCGCCGCGTCGCAGTCGAAACCCGCATCCCGTGCCTCACCTCCCTCGATACCGCGTCAGCCCTGGCATCGTCACTCTCGCTCGGGGCAAACGAGTACTCGGTCCTGCCGATCACCGAATACGGGAAACCACGCGGGTAAGCCAACAGTCCTCAAAGGCGGCGTGCCGGCAGTCCCATCCAGCATTGACCGGCACGCCGCCTTTGGATGGGACTGCGCCTCGCCCGCCTCTTACCAACCACCCCGCGCCGTCGCCCCCTTATCTATATGCTCATACCTCGCACAGGCGCCAGGCCCGCAGAGGCTTCAAGACCGTTCCGGCTACGGCGCTTGCGATCACCCGCCCCTGGCGCAGGACGCTCCAATGGTGAACCAGTCTCGCAAGGAAAGGCCGTGACCGGCGTGTCAGAACCCAGCGCCGCGCAGCGCACCAACGAGGCCCAGGCATCCGGCCCTCCCAGCGAAGCGTCCATCCATCGGGGGCCACGGGGAGGGTGGACCGACGTCGGTTCCAGGCGTCTCGGCTACCTCTTCGCCGTCATCGCGGTATCACTCTTCAGCACCTCGCCCGCGCTCGTTCGCTACGCGCCCCTCGTCGGCCCGATCGAGGTCACATTCTGGCGCCTGCTAACTGGCGCAGCGACAATCCTGATCGTCTCGTCGATCGTGTCGCCACGCGGCGACGCACGGTCGGGGGCGGGCCCCGGCATCAACTTCCGTGCAATCGCGACCCCGAAGTTCGCAATCTATGGCCTCCTTGTTGCCCTCCACTTCGGCTCATACATCGCGTCTCTCGGGTTCACCAGCACTGCACACTCACTCGCCATCACGTACACCGCACCGGTCTTCGTCGCCATGTTCGCCCACGTCTTCCTGCACGAATCGATCCGTCCACAGGCATGGATCGGGATCGCCATCGCCGTGGCCGGCGCGGTCTTCCTGACCGGGTTCGAACCGACCTTGACGACGCGCAGCCTCATCGGTGACGGAATGGCCCTGTTCACCGCGGTCACATTCGGCATCTACTCCATCATCGGGCGCCAGGCCCGCAACCAGCACACCCTATTCGAGTACGCATTCGGGGTCTACCTTTGGGGAGCGATCTGGCTTCTTCCCGCCGCCATCTGGAGCATGGGCGGGTCAACCTACGACGTCGTATCCGGGTTGGCAATCATTGCCCTCGGTGTCGCCCCGCTCGGGACAGGGCACACGCTCTACAACGCCGCCCTGCGGCGCATCCCAGCCACGGCTGCCAACATCATCGCCATGTTGGAAGTGATCGGGGGTGTCATCTTGACGGCCTGGCTCTTCGGCGAAATGCCAACATCCACTTCCATTGCCGGGGCAGGGGTGATCCTGGCGGGCATCCTGATCGTTGTCTGGGAACCCTCTTCGACGTAGTACGATGACGCGCGGCACGGCTCGTGTCGGCGAGTGCCGGGAGCGTTCGCATCACCACCCCATCTGTGTCATACACGCCTCGCCTAGCCCACCCCACTGCGCCGTGATGTTTTTCATTTCGCTATAGGAGAGAAAGCCATGACTACCCCAGCAACCGGCATCGGGCCGTTCGACCTTACCGGGCGGGTGGCCCTCATCACTGGAGCCAGCCGTGGCATCGGGCGCGCCATCGCAATTGCCCTTGCCCACGCGGGTGCTTCGATCGCCGCAATGTCGAGAACCGCTTCCGACAACGAATCACTCGTGGCGGAGATCGGACCAGAACACGCCATAGCGATCAGCGGTGACGTGAACAGCCGCGCCGACAACGAACGCGCAGTCGCCGAAACCGTCGCGCATTTCGGACACCTGGACATCTACGTCCCGGTTGCAGGCACGAACCGTCGCAAGAAGATTGTTGATGTGACCGAAGACGACTACGATTTCGTGGTCGGGACAAACCTTCGCGGTCTCTATTTCGGGTGCCAGGCGGCGACCAAGGCGATGACTCCAGCCGACGGAAGTGCACGCGCGATCAGCGGCAAGATCATCACGGTCGGTTCCCTCGCATCCGTACAGGGCGTCGCCCCCGGAATGTCCGCGTATGCCGCCAGCAAGGGTGGTGTCGCCCTCCTGACCAAGGCGCTCGCTGTCGAGCTTGCTCCAACCAACATTCAGGCGAACTGCATCGCGCCGGGATTCATCCTCACCGATCTCAATCGCAACTTCATCGGCGTCGAACCGAGGAAGACATGGGTGCTTTCACGCATTCCAGCCGGGCGGTTCGGCGCACCAGCGGATGTGTCGCCAACGGCTGTATTCCTTGCGGGAGGGGCTTCAGACTTCGTGACCGGCCAGGTCATTGCGGTCGACGGCGGCTTCCTTGCCGGGTCCGATTGGAACCAGGGCGCCTGATTGACACAAAGTGCCGATGGGAGAAACGACACCTATGACAACCCAGCACCGCGGCCTATTTGCAATCCCGGTCACCCCGTTCACTGATACCGGCGCATTCGACGAAGCGTCCCTGCGAAGCACGCTCGCGTTCTGCCTGGAAGCCGGCACACACGGAATCGTCACTCCAGTCAACGCCAGTGAGTTCAGCACGCTCACCACCGAGGAACGACATACCGTCAACCGGGCAACAGTTGAAGAGATCTCGCGCGCAGGCAAGAAAGGCATTGTCCCTGCGGTCATCGGGGTGTGCGCCGAGACGACTGCCGAAGCGGTTGCCTACGCCCGCCATGCCCGCGATACCGGCGCCGATGCCGTGATCTCCATGCCCGCCTACCAGGAACCTACCGACGAGGCGCACATCTTCGACTTCTATGTGGCCCTCGCAGAAGGTGCTGGCCTACCGATCTACATCCAGAACCACGAGAAGACGAACGGTATCGGTCACCCCATGTCCGCCGACTTCATCGTTCGCCTGTGCCGCGAGATCGAACTGGTGCAGTACATCAAGGAGGAATCCCAGAACACCGGATTCAAGATCTCGCACACCATCGCGCACGCCGGAGAACACTGCAGGGGGATCATGGGAGGCAAGGCCGGACGCTACCTGTTCGACGAGGTTCGACGCGGCGCGTGCGGCACGATGCCGGCATGCGAAAGTGCCGATGTCCACTCTCAAGT
>DDYL01000006.1:6211-8662 GCA_002347925.1 Chloroflexi bacterium UBA2235
ATCGAGGCAGCATTCGGAACGGCAATCTACAAGGAAGTCCTTTACCGCCGACGCATTATCGCGTCGCCATACAAGCGGCTTCCCGGCCTGACGCTTGATGCGCATGACCATGAAGAACTCGAACTGATCCTGAACGCACTTTCGCCCCACTTCACCGTGCGTACCCCAGTGACCCGCCCCTGACCCGCCTTCGCGCCCCTGAGGGAGTGGTCATCCAACCTCAGGGGCCGATTTCCGGTTACGGCTCACCAATTCGTCCCACCGTGAAAGGGTCTGGGCAACGTGCCGGTCGAGGCCCGACCAGAGTCGCCGGACGGGATACGGGTATCCTTTTCGGAGAATGACAACTCGCGGTCCGATTGCCTCGGACACCGAATCGGCGTCTGCCCTTTCGGTCACACCCGCACGCCAGCAACAGTCTGTTGAAGGCGTCCTTGCAGGACAACGCAAGGCAAACGCCTTGTGGGCCACACCCATCGTTCGGTGGGGACTCATGGTCATGGTCGCGAGTACGGTTGTTATCGTCGACCAAGTGACGAAGTTTCTCGTGGTTTCGTCGATGAACCTTGGGGATACTATTCCGGTTCTCCCGTGGTTGGCGCTGCACTACATCACGAACCGCGGTGTAGCGTTTGGGATGTTCCGTCAATTCGGCGATGTGTTGCTGCCTCTCTCGCTGGCAATTTGTGGCGTCATCATCTACGTCTACCGGACCGTCGAGACCAGACGCCTGTGGGTTCGGATCGCCCTCGCCCTCCAAGTCGGAGGTGCAATCGGAAACGTCATTGACCGCGTACGCCTTGGCGCGGTTGTGGATTTCATCGAGTTTCACATCGACGAACTGCAGTTTCACTTCGCGATTTTCAACGTCGCCGACAGCGCCATCTGTGTTGGGGTCGTCATGCTTGTCGCCGCACTCCTGATCCAGAATGAGGGATGACCATCGCGCAATCACCACCCACCAATGACCACCCGACCCCGCCACTGATTGGCAACTTTCCCGACGGGACGGCAAACGACGCGCATGCAGATTTAGCGTTTGACGAGACAGAACTGGACCTAGCCCCAGACCCGGACGGACCAACGACCTGGAACCTCATGGTCGACGAACCGGATCAGGGGCATCGCCTCGACCGCTTCGTGGTTACCCACGGACCCGGTCTTTCCAGGATGCGTGTCCAGGCGCTGATCAGTTCTGGCGGAGTCCGGGTCAATGGCGAGCAAGCCGATGCGGCGACGAAAGTCAGGCTTGGTCAGACCGTGACGGTCATCGTCCCCGCCGTCGTCGTAACCCATCTCATCGCCGAAGCAATACCCATCGACGTCGTCTACGAAGATGCAGATATCGCGATCGTGAACAAGGCTGCCGGCATGGTCGTCCATCCGGCCCCTGGTCATCCACGGGGAACCCTCGTGAATGCCTTGCTGGCTCGGCTTCCAGACCTGCAGGCAATCAATGGCACCATTCGTCCCGGTATCGTTCACCGTCTCGACCGTGACACCTCCGGCCTGATCGTCGTCGCCAAGCACGAGCGCGCATTGGCATTCCTGCAGGCGCAGTTCCGAGACCGCACGGTCGAGAAGCGGTACCTCGCCCTCGTGGACGGTCACCCTCGGACCGACCGTGGTGCGATCGACGCACCAATTGGCAGACGACCGGACCGCCCCGACGAAATGGCTCTCGTGAGCATTCCACGGGGAGGGCGCAACGCCCTCACCTACTTCCGTACCGTCGAAAATTTCGCCAAGCACACCTTGATCGAATGCAAGATTGTTACCGGACGGACGCATCAGATTCGCGTCCACCTTGCCTCAATCAGCATTCCGGTCACTGGTGACACGGTATACGGCCGCCCAGAACCGACCATCGCTGTCGGACGCCAGTTCCTGCATGCCGCCCATCTCGCATTCCGACGCCCAGATGGCGAGGAAATGGTCTGCGAATCACCGCTTCCAGCCGACTTGCAAGACGCGATGAACCAGGCAAGACACTAAACGGTCGGGGTGCGCCTAGGCGAAGCGGGCGAGGAGTGCGCCGAACTCGTAAAGCATCATCACCGGGATCGCGACCAGCAACTGGTTGAATGGATCCGGCGTCGGCGTGACGATCGCGCCGACGATGAACGCCAGAACGATCACGTACCGTCTCCATTTGCCGAACATGCCAGCGTTGACTACGCCAACCTTGGTGAGGATGAACATGATCAACGGCAACTGGAAGACGCCGCCCACGGCGACCAGCAAGTGAGTGAGAAAAGTGATGTAACTCGCCACGGTCGGCACGACCTTGATCGAGTCGTCACCGAAGCCGAGCAAGAACGTCAGTGCGGCCGGCATCAGGGCAAAGTAGGCGAAAGCGACACCACAGACGAATGAGAACGTCGCTCCCGGGACGAACGCAAGGATATAGCGCCTCTCCCGACGTGTGAGTCCCGGCGCAACGTACATCCA
>DDYL01000130.1:0-1864 GCA_002347925.1 Chloroflexi bacterium UBA2235
CGCCGACATCCGGCATATGCCCCCCCGCTCGGCAGTGGCGGCCGTATAATGCGGTCAAATGGCTACGAGTGCATCCGACGACCTGAAGACTCGCGTTGCGAACGAGTTGGACGCGACATTGAAGCTCATCGACGATACGCAGCGTCGGAGCGTTCGGGCCATCATTCCCGGACCGGTTTGGTTGCGTGCGGCACGAGGGTGCTGGCTTCTGGCCGAGATGGACTGGTCAGCCAACTTCTACAAACGTGCTGCGACTTCGATCCTTCAGTCCGCTCAGGACGACGGACGCAGGCAAGGTTTCTACGCGCCACTTGCCCTTCTTGCTATCGGCGCAGCATGGATGTCGGGCGACCGGGATTTACTGGCAACGACTGGTTCGACCATTGATGAAGCGTGCCGCTCGCTTATCGCCAACACTGATTTGAACCCGGAACCACTGGTTGCGGCGTCCCTTCACCTCACGAGGATCCGTGTTGCGTGGTTTCAAGGTCGAGGAGAGTCGATCCAACGGTTGATGCCGGACCTGGAACGCGCGGTACGGGGCCTCGACAAGTGGGGTGAGTGGTACTGGGAGGCCGAGCGCGACATTCATACGCACACGGTATTCCGTACCTTACTTGCACAAAAGCCTGACCCGATCAAGGCGTGCATTCAAAAATACAATGAGTACTTGGTTGCTCAACAGGCGAAGCCTCCAACCATCACCGAACTTGTTGACGAAGAGTTCATTTCGTTTGCTTCGGCGGTGCAGGACCTAGGGATCGAATTGGCTCGCGTCACTCTCCCTATCGTTCCAGGCAAACTCTAGCGCCTTGGTTCCACTTCATGCGGAGTGCTTGGTCGAACACCACGAAATAATGATCCTGTCCAAGCCCGCCACACCTGCCTGATGTGGGCTGTCGCCGGAACGGGGCCTGCCTTGCCCCAGACGGCTTTGGTCNNCCGCCGTTCCTACTTGGGCCAAATGGTGTGCGTCACTCGCACCTATTTCCGCAAGTCCCCACCTCCCGACATTCATTGCCCTGATGACGGTTTCTTTGCGCCTTCCTCCAATCGCTCCTGATGCAACTTCAATCCCAACCAGGTTCGGCCCCATTTCGGTTGCGAGAAAGCTATCAATCTCTTTTTGATGGAGGCTTGGGACGAGAACGCTCATGGGGTGTGGAACTACTGCAATCCCACCGAAGTCCGCGATTCTTGAGACTGTGCTGTGGAGTGCCTCAAACCTGGGCAATGGGTTAGAGGGAAACGGCGGGCGAAAGTAGAGACCGATAATGTGCCTGAAACACTTCGTCGTCGTCTCAATGCCAACGACGATGGACGGACCGACGTACCCGGGTTCCGCAGACCGTCGAATGGCGTCGAGCGCCCCACCGATCTGATCGTGGTCCGTGATTGCGATTGCATCGAGCGCGCAGCTTGACGACGCGTGTTGAAGCAGGGACCGAACGGACATCATTCCGTCGCTCCAGTCGGTATGGATGTGAAGATCAGCCACACCCATTCGGCAACTTCCCAACTGATCGCAAGCGCGGTTGCATCGTGATTCTCTCCGGCATGAAGTTCTGCATTGAGCCAAGTGATAGTGCCTTGGCGCGGATCGTTTCAATGGAGACGCAACCGCAGGGACAGCTCAAGGTGTGTCACCGACTGGCTACAATACCCATCAGCGTTCACTGCAAGTCCGCCAGTTTGGTTTATAGAGTGTCACTGTCTGGCTGACGGTTCAGCGCATGACCCGGCCATTACTGTCGCTGATGAAGTGCGATGGGGAGGAAATCCAGACAATGCGTGCGTTTGCCTACCACGCCCCCGCCAGCCTCGCTGAGGCGGTCGCGATACTCAGACGCGAAGGCCCAGGCGG
>DDYL01000130.1:2015-8624 GCA_002347925.1 Chloroflexi bacterium UBA2235
GATACCGCTCCTCCCTTGATTGCGCTGGGTGCCATCCTGCACCTGCATTCGGATCAGGGAGAACGGGAATTGCCCATCTCCGATTTCTTTGTCGGTCCAGGTCGGACCGCTTTAGGCGAAGGTGAGCTCCTCGCGGAAATCAGTGTGCCGGAACCGCATCCACGGTCCGGCGGCGCATACGAGCGATACACGCCACGTCAGGAAATGGATATTGCCGTCGCCAGCGTCGCGTCGTTTGTCACGCTCGCTGCGGACGGATCTGTTGCCGGCGCGAGGATCATTCTCGGCGCAGTTGGTCCTACCCCTCTCCAAGCCCATGCGGCGGAGGCAGTGCTGATTGGCAAGAGACCTACAGCCGACGTCATCGAGGCAGCAGCCATCGCCGCGGTTTCCGACTCGCGGCCAATCAGTGACCAACGTGGCAGCGAAACGTATCGGAAGCACCTCATTAATGTCCTTGCCCGGCGCACATTGACCAGAGCAGTCGCATCTGCCCAGGGCTAAGTTTTGGTGCAGATCCGCGGATCGGTTCAACATGCTGAGGAGATACTGGTGGCCAAAATGATCGTCAATGTCGAAGTAAACGGAGAGCGTCAAGAACTCCTGACCGAGCCCTATCGCACGCTCCTTGACCTGCTTCGCGACAACCTGTCGTTGACTGGGACCAAGGAGGGTTGCGGCACTGGCGACTGTGGTGCGTGCACGGTGCTTCTTGACGGTCGACCGGTCAACTCTTGTCTTGTGCTTGCTCCCGAAGCTGAAGGGCGCCACGTGACGACTGTGGAAGGTCTGGCCGAAGACAATCGACTTCATCCAATCCAGACAGCGTTCATCGAAGAAGGCGGGCTTCAGTGCGGCATCTGCACGCCTGGGATGCTCATGTCTGCTGTGGCGCTGCTTCGGTCAAACGCTGAGCCATCAGAGCAAGCGATCCGCTACGCCATCAGCGGAAACCTGTGCCGCTGTACTGGGTACGACAAGATCGTCCGGGCAATCGAGGTTGCCTCGAAGACGATGCAAGCAGACGCTGCAATTGCATCCCACTGACGGGAAGGCGGCACAACCGCCTGGGAGCGAAAGATGACCACCACCGAACTTCCACGCACGGTCACTGAGGCGCCCGCCGACACGGCTACTCACGTCGTTATCGGCCAGCGGGTAGCAAAGATCGAAGGCGTCGACAAAGTAACCGGAAAAGCCCTGTATGGCGCGGACACCAGCCGGCCCGGGATGCTGTGGGGGAAAATGCTCCCAAGCCCCCACGCACACGCAATGATCACATCCATTGACGTCAGTTCCGCGCGGGCTCTACCAGGGGTTTTTGCGGTAATCACGGGTGCTGATCTTCCAACTATCGTGGCAAGAATTTCCGACACTGACGCCGCGCCAGAAGAGTTCGACACGCCATCACGGGGCAAACAAATTCTTGCGTGGAAGAAAGTGGTCTTCTTCGGACAACCCGTCGCGGCAGTAGCCGCGGTGACCCAAGCAATCGCCGAGGAAGCCTTAACCCTGATCAAGGTCGAGTACAGCCCCCTCCCGGTCGTGATTGATCCAGAGGCTGCAATGCGTCCAGATGCGCCGCTCGTCCAGAATGCGGTCTACACCGAGACATTCAGTGGCAAGGCGACGACGCCGAGTAACATCGCAAAGCTGACCGAATTGAGCCGGGGGAACGTGGATGAGGCCATATCGAATTCGGATGTGACTGTGTCTGGGACATTCCGGACTGCAATGGTTCATCAGGGGTACATTGAACCGCAGGCATGCCTGGCCGAGTACAGCGCGGACGGCCGGTTTACGATCTGGACTTCCACCCAAGGTCAGTTTGGAGTCCGGGGTGGACTCTCAGGGTTCCTCAAAATCCCCCCCCGGAGAATACGTGTCACCGCCTCGGAAATTGGTGGCGGTTTCGGTGCCAAGGGCGCGATGACCCTGGAACCGATTTGCACGCTCCTTGCTTATTCCGCGGGACGGCCCGTCAAGATGCAGCTGACGCGTTCGGAAGTGCTCCGTGCAACCCGACCTGCGCCTGACGCGGTCATGCATGTCACGTTGGGCGCCCGCAAAGATGGAACCTTGCTTGGTGCACGGGCAGCGTTCATCTGGGATGTCGGTGCGTATCCGGGCGGCGGATCTGTAGGCGGGATCAACTGCGGGTTTGGCCCCTACATTGTTCCCGCATATTCCTATGATGGATACGACGTTCTAACCAATCGCCCAAGCACAGGTGCATATCGGGCGCCGAACGGTCCGCAAGGTGCCTTCGCCGTTGAAAGTGCGCTCGACATGCTTGCGAGCAAATTGGGAATGTCTCCTGTCGCGTTGCGGCTAAAGAATGCCGTTCGCGAAGGTGACCGCAACCCGTCTGATGTCCCGTACCCACGGATTGGGTTCCGAGAGACCTTGGAAGCCATCGAAAAGCACCCGGTATGGGCATCGCCAAAAGCGGCCTCGTCAAGACCAGGCTGGTTACGTGGTCGCGGAGTGGCATGTGGGTTGTGGGGTGGTGGCGTAGGGACTTCGATGGCCCACGTGAACATCGGTGAGGATGGGTCGGCAGTCATTGTGACCGGAGCCGTTGACCTCGCCGGCACGCGGACGACGATGGCCCAGATTGCCGCCGAGGAACTGCAGATTCCTTTTGAACGTGTCAATATCGTCCAACCGGACACCGATACCGCGCCGTTCAACAACCCCACCGGCGGTAGCCGCATCACATATAGCCTCGGAACCGCCGTCTACCGCGCTTCCATTGACGCGCGGACAAAGCTCAAGCAGCGCGCTTCGCAGCAATTCCGGTGCCCGGCCGATGAAGTCGACTACCGGGACGGGGAGTTCTGGGTCCGGTCCGACCCGTCAGTTCGACTGACCATAGGCCAGGTCGCACGGAGCGCGGCCGGTTCGGGTGATGGGCCAGTCGTCGGAACCGGCGAGGTGACCCACCTCCTCCGGGCGCCAGCATTTGCCACGCAACTTGTCGAGGTTGAGGTTGACCCGGAAACCGGAGCGGTTCAGGTAGTCAACGTCGTCGCCGCCCAGGATGTCGGAAGGGCAATCAACCCAACGGCATGCGAAGGCCAGATCCAAGGTGGCGTTGTTCAAGGGATCGGATGGGCACTTACCGAAGGGTATGTCTACGACGAACAGGGACGACTTCGAAACCCAGGCCTGCTCGACTACCGCATGCCGACCGCCCTTGATGCGCCGAACATCGAGTGTGTTCTCGTCGAGGTTCCTGCGATAGATGGCCCCTACGGTGTGCGCGGGGTCGGCGAAGTTCCAATTGTCCCCACGCCCGCGGCTGTTGCCAACGCTGTTTTTGACGCCTGCGCGGGACGCGTAACCTCACTCCCATTGTCCGGAGAACCAGTCATTCTCGCAATCAATGACACGAAGTCCGGTGTTGACCGCTCCCAAATGGTCGCATTCAACCTCGGGCCAATTTCAACAGGCAGTACTGGTGCCTCCGAAACTGCTGTTGACGAGCCGAAGCTCGCAACCGAGGTTGAGGACTACTGCGCTGAAGACGACGTTGCCGAGCCCGAACTCGAATAGGGTGCGCGTCGGCACAACTGGTGGTCGAGACGCCTCCCCTGTGGGGAGGCGTCTCTTTTTTCACAGGGCGACCCGATACTAGGGCTCTGGATGATGATGGGATTACGGCATCAAATCGGTCGTATCATCTTCGGGTTATGCCACGAGTGCGCTGCCACTGGGCCCTCCTCGCTCGCACTCGCGATGCGACTGCAAGAAAGTGGCCGCGACTACACGCAGATATCGTGTCCGAAAATGAGGCGTTTTTCGCCGGTGGTGTCGCTCCGGACGCAATTCGGCTGTTCGACTCCTTTGATAAGCGGTCGTCTCACTTCTACGATGACCAAGACCCGGACACTTGGTCGACATGGTCGGTTGTCGATACGTGCTTGAGAGAGAGGCCNNGCCCACATCATGGCCGACATCGCAAACTGGACCCACATCCTGAAACACCTGCCTCCATTTCCTGAAGAGCGGGCAGCCCACCATGGCGTCTGGCTACTCGCCGACCGTTTGACAGTTTCGGAGCCAGACCGAAAGATAAATCTTGACAACGTGCCTTACGGAGATGCACCGCCTTGGGTACTCATGGCCCCAGTAAGTCGCCTGCTCAACACACTCGTCATGCACGTGCTACCCCAGACTGATCCATGGATTGCCGAAGCAACCTATGTGCGCCACAATGCCGACTTGAGACAGGCGGAACCAACGGACTTACTTGCATCCGGTATTGACGCAACTGTCCTGGCAATCCGGGATCGGCATCGGTTCGAATGGGAGGAGTGTATAAAACAGGCAGAAAAGCTCGTCCCACTATCTGCATGGGTCGAATTCGAGCGTAGTGCCATCGAGAGCGCTATTGCAGTGATGCATCTGCTTGACGAACGCATCGCCATCTGATTAAGTGACTAGCACTCTAATCTCGGGCACGGGTACATAACCCGTAGTCGGTCGCGCTCTCATCGGCGACCACGAAGAAATCAGCGAGCGTGCCTCTTGCCGTTGCCTATATCACCGGGCGCGGTATGCCAATCGGACCCTTAGTTCCAGTTGGTACCGGAGTTACCGATGGAGACAACCGGCGAGGCGTGGTTGTAGGCAGTCCGAATGCACGGCGCGTGTCTTCGTCAATCTCAGGTTCCTCGTCAGTCCAGACAATGACCGATCGCCGTGCAACACCCTCCTCGTTTGCTGCTGCCCAGACGGCTGCCGCAGTCCTCGGCACATCGACCGGCAGGACGTCTCCTGCCTTGTCTCGCGGGGCATCAGGCAGACGTTCGGCCAATCTTGCAATCCTCCCGGAAACCTCGATCAATCCGTCCCGGCTAAGGTATGCAGTGGGCCTCTTGTTCTGATCGACGCCAATTCGCAGATGGTCTACGAGGTCGTTCGGAACCACATCCCATGACGCATCGTTCCACCTCACTCTGATCGGTTCACCAACGAGGCGGTCAATAAGCGATTTGACGCTCATCAAATCGGCGGCAACCACATTCGGTCTCCGCATCGTCACTGGAACGTCGATCACTCTCAATGACGGTGACGCCGTCGCCACGGCAAAGGAGAAACTGCCCGAGGCAACTGGCGTGAGCGCAGACACGGCCCCAGTCGCGTCGCTGCCTGACTGCGTACGGGTGGCCGTAGTTGTTGCGGTCGGGGTCGCACTGCGGGTCGCAGTCGCAGTCAAAGTCGGCGTTAAAGTCGGAGTCGGCGTCGGCGTCGGCGTCAGAGTTACAGTGATCGGATTCGTCGCAGATGGGCTCGTGCGGGGATCGGCAAAGTCTTGTGACTGAATTCCTCTCGAGGGAACCGCAGTCGGCGGCACAATAAGCAACCCATTGAGGGGCTCAAGGCCCCGATGAAGAAGGTCATCAATTAGTCGCGCGAGCGCCTCGACATCCACGGCACTTCCATCGGTGCCCTCGAAAACTTTCGCCCCGAAAGTCGTGACTCCTCCCGCGTCCGGAGTTGCCGTAGCGGTCGGGGATGGCGGAAGGTCTGACGGCGTCACCGTGACTACCGTAAACATCGCGAAAACTGCCGATGGAGTTGGACTCGCCGACTGAACCGGCGCGATCGATGTCGCCCTTGCAATTGCCGTGGCAGCACCACCAGATGGAGTAACCGTTGCCACGCGGACCGGCGTGGATCGCAAACGCTGCAACTCCAGAGCTATCCCGCTCCGAAGGTCTGCATCAACCTCCTCCGCACTAGTTGGCCCCGCAGGTGGCGTTGGGGTCACAGTTGTTGCGACAGCGCCCGGCTTCGCCACAACCAGCACAGTCGCGTCGATCGGTGGCACCGCTAACACTGGAGCAACCTCACGATTGACGAACTCGAGGAGGCGTCCCGATGCAACACGCCACTCAAGGCGAGGTCGGTCTTGAGGTGCCAGACGAGATGTGTCTCGCGGAAGATCCTGCATCCGTGGCAACTCAACCCAACTTAGTATCGTAGGAGGATCAATTCGCACCATTCTTGGGGCACCAGACTCCGAGTTCAACCGAAGCACGAGTGGCTCCCGGATTGCCTGTTCGATCTGACGCCTCGCTGCATCTGTACCTGTAACTGGCACCCAAGGCTCATCGTTTCGAACGACAAGTTTGACGGCATGTTCAGAAGTTGGAAGCGCATCCACAAGCCTTTTTGTGGTTGCGGTGATGTCAACGATGCGTCCCGGACGTCCAGGGTTCGTCTTCAGAACCCCATCCACCAGTTCGAGATACGGGTTTCGCGCCTCCTCAGAGACGCTCAATGCGACCCTGGTGACCCAGTCACGGAGTTTGACTTCGTCAAGCCTAGCCCCTGTAATCCTCGTTCGCGCCTCGCCACCCGGCACGTCAAGGATGAGCATCCGCGAGGCCTCGACCGGATCGAGCCTCCATTCCCTTCGGGCGGGCCCGTTGTCGTCGACAAGCTTGAGCGGAGTGTCCAGAAGTGCCTTCGCCGCTCCGACGACGTCTGATAACGAGGCCTCATCGATTCGCGGCTGCACGACATCTATCACCAAGGTGACTGATGAAGGGAACCCACCCACAAGAGAAGCCTCAAGCCGGTTCAACGTTCCCTCGA
>DDYL01000130.1:8714-9713 GCA_002347925.1 Chloroflexi bacterium UBA2235
GCTCGATTCCGGTCGAGGCGGAAACGAACCGGGACTTCAACGCCAACGGTCATGAGCCTCAGCTGGTCGGTCAACCACTGACGTCCAGTTCCCGTGTGTCCCGTGGTTCCCGTCATGGACACGGTTGTATCTATCGTATCTCCGTCAACCTCGATGCCGAGTGCTTCAACGCCTCGCTTCCACGTTTCTTCCCCGTGCGTGAGGAGAATTTCCGAGGCAAGCTTTTCAGCTACGGCGTCCACTACAGCGTCGCGGACTTCGTCCACCGTCAGGCCACCAATCGGTTTGCCGAGGACCCGTACTCCAGAGTAGACACGATCCTGATGTACCGCTTCGTACACCCAGGAAGTTGCCAATGCCAGCAACGCCGGGAGTAACACAAGGGCAACAAGCAGTCGGGCCGGAGCGGAAAACTGATCCAAAGACGAAGCGAAACGCAGAAGGACACGGATCACAATTCCGCGTCCTCCACAAATGCGAGACCCGATTGCCGTCCAAGCCAGCGTACCGGTAGCTCGTCGCACGTGGCTCCCGGCGAAAAAATACTCCCACCAGAAGTGTGCAGTGGCAAGCGTTGCCTAGACACACCGATCAGCCGGAAGTTGACAACGTCTTGGGACGCACTTCCTATTGAAGCAACTCCTACGGCTTGGCGAACTTCACACCCGTGCCGTAGGCAACAACCGCTGGCCCAGCACTGGTGGGGTACTGCATCAGTTTGACGGCAATAATCGCGTCACACCCGTGCTCCTGGCCAATCGCCTGGAGATTTTGCAACGCAGACATGACAGGCTCACGGCCACCTAGGGCCTGACCAAACATAACCCCCAATTCAACATGGGGTTGAACAATGGTCTCACGGGTTGACAACGCAGGTCCGCCTGCTGAGGAGGACTGCCCTTGAGTCGCCCCCGGGGCGGAAACCGGTACACCAGAGCTACGCTGTAGCGCCATGGATTACCTCAACCATCCCCTAACGTGTTAGTGACGCGTCGCCTA
>DDYL01000130.1:9780-16176 GCA_002347925.1 Chloroflexi bacterium UBA2235
ATTGGAGTATATGCACCTCTCGGCGCTGAGGCAAACGACTATGACCGCCCAGATTAGGACGGACGCCGCAGGTTTGCGGTCTCTTCGCGGCCGTTGAACGCCGTCGGTTGAGCTCCGCTTCCAATGATGTGGCGCCTGTCAAAGATTCCAGAAGGCATCCAGTTCTACTAACGCGAGGTCATTCGTTTTGGGTGCACCTGTGGGAATGGGTCGTTCCGTGTGGTCGCGCATCGCTGGAACCCAGGTTGGTCTCTAGCTCACGGCACCAACCCGGGGGCTGCGCCCACAGTGGACATAGGCCGAAAGGGCTGACTGTCCAACTCTGCTACTTCACCCCGCACATACCCGGTTGATTCCGTCGTACAATCACCAAATGCTTGACGAGTTCCTTTCGCGAGCCATCTCAGGCGGGATGCACACGGACCTCTATCATCCAGACGCGGCGTACGTCGCGTGGCGAACTCGACGCATTGGGATCACCACCTTTGACTTGTACACGCGTCGCGCGCCTTGCGACGGCGCGTTCCTCCTCGTTGCGGGTCTCGAGTTCGCACTCGACTTCATTCGTGAGTTTCAATATGAAGAGAAGGGCCTGCGATATCTCACCCAGATACGGGACTACGACCCGAATTTTGTTGACTACCTAAGGCACATTCGCTTCACCGGCGACGTCCTGGCAATGCCAGAAGGCACCGTGGCGTTCCCTGGAGAACCCCTGATAAGAGTGACCGCGCCTTTCATCGAAGGGTTACTGATTGAGGCCGGTCTCCTCCAGGCGATCAATACTTCGACATGGGTCGCTACCAAGGCGGCACGAACGGTCCTCGCCGCAAACGGTCGCCGCGTATCAGAGTTTGCCTTTCGGCGCGCAGCGGCCCCGTTCACGGTCGCAAGGAGCGCCTACATCGGCGGATGCGCATCCACGAGCTTCGTTGCCGCCGCCGAGCGCTTCCGGATCCCGGCGACGGGCACGATTCCCCATGCACTCGTTCAACTGTTCCCCGACGAAACCGAAGCATTCATGGCCGTCGCGGAAACCTACAACCGGTACACGGTATTACTCGACACTTATGACGTCACCAAAGCTATCTCCAAAGTGATCAAGGTTGCACATGACGTTGAGGAACGACTGGGTCACCACCTCGCCGCCGTCCGTTTGGACAGCGGGGATCTCGACGCCGCGAGCCGTCATGTGCGACACGCCCTGGATGCAGCCAATCTGTATCGCACGAGGATTATTGCGTCTGGGGACCTCGACGAGTTCTCCATTCAGACGCTTGTCAGGGCAGATGCGCCTATCGACGGGTTTGGGGTCGGCACCAGTCTCGGAGTTGCAACAGCGTCCTCAACGAACCCTGGCGGTCTTGGGGGGGTATACAAGGCGGTCCACTATGTTGAAGAGGACGGCACCCCCACTCCGTTGATCAAGCTCGCGGAGAACAAGACTACCTGGCCCGGCCGCAAGGAGGTCTATCGGATTGGTGCATTCGACCACGATGTCGTTCAGCTTGAAGGTGAACAGCCTCCATCAGGGTCGAAGCGCCTTTTGCGCCCCGTCATTCTCTCCGGTTCCGTCGTTTCCGGGAGTTCGCCCCCGCTAAGCGAAGTTCGGGAATTTGCGCAGCAGAACCTCAGCGAACTGCCCGAGCAGTATCGGCACCTCTCGCCAACTACGGAATATCCGGTCGTTCCAAGCGCATCGCTTGAACGGCTTCGATCAATGGCGATGGACGCACATCAGCCGGGTGCCACCAGCACCATTTAGGGATGCTTTCAGTGAACCCCCCGATCTCATTGTGCACGACCGTTCACGACCCCGACGCGCGGCTCACGCCTCTCCTTTTGGCGCATGCGCGCGCACTCACGAAGCATTATGGCAGCGTGCATGTCTCGGCGACGAATGTAACGGATGCAGACCTGATCACTCGCCTTCGCGACTTGGGAGCACTCGTAGACACGCGGGCTGGCAGTGAGATCGGGACGGCCCGGCGCAATGTTGTGGCGAGGTCGGCACGCATAGACAGCAATCCGGTGCTCTACTGCGACTTCGACAGGTGGCTTCACTGGCAAAGCACGTATCCCGATGAGCTCCTGGACCTCCCGTCACGGGTGTTACACGATCACCCCAACGCGTGGTTTGTCTGCCTTGGACGCACGCGCCGCGCCTTTGAAACTCACCCACGGGTACAGCGTGACACCGAAACCCTGTCAAACCTGGTAGCGACCATTGCGCTCGGGACGGATCTGGATGTCACCGCCGGCGCATGCCTGATCACGGCAAACGGCGCGAAGATCATCGTCAGCCAATCGACCGAAGTCTCAAATGCGACCGATGGGGAGTGGCCTGCGATCATCTGGAAATCTGGCAGCGACCGGGTGGCAGGCACCCTGTGTGAGGGTCTTGAATTCGAGACCGCCACTTTTTACACCAAGGAAATTTCCGACCATGGCGGGCGCGCGAGCTGGGAAGCTGCGACGTATGACAGCACTGCCTCGTGGGCGCGCCGGATGGCACTCGCCTCGGCCACGGCTTCCGCAATCGCACGGGTCGTCGATCCGAACCGCGCCTGATCCAAATCTACGGAACTGGCCACAGCAGAGTCAGGCGACGAGGCTCGTTACCGGACTGCAGTTGGCGCATCGCAACACACACCACACTCATGTCATCAGCAGGGCGCCCGGAATCTAGCTCGCGTGCCTCGTCCAACAGCGTCGAAGCTACGGTCTGAGCATCGGCATCCACCCGGTAAAGCCGGTCAACGGTGGCGAGGATGTCAAAGGACTGCCCACTCCGACGACCCGCGTCAGCAATTCCGTCACTCATCGCAACCACCATCACGCCAACTTTCAGCGGTATTTCCGTAATGGTCGGCTTGGTGTCTGGGTAAAGCCCAACCGGCACACTGGGAGCATCCCATCTAACAACGTGATCCCCCATCGCAATTACGGCGGGGCAATGACTATTTCGTGAAACCACCAACGTGCCTGACGAAAGGTCAACCGAGATTATGCTGAGTTCTGTCGATACCTGTCCGTGACGATAGGCAAGCAGGAAGTCACTGACCGCACGCGCGGTTGCGCCGTCGCGCGCACCCTCGGCAATCAGTCCAACTGCCTTGCGCGCCACAAGGTTTGCAAGCGTCTTGGCGGGCCGACCATGCCCCTGACCGTCTGCAAGGACCACAGAAACGCCGCCAGTTGGGCGCTCAGTAAGTTCGACGGTATCGCCACTTTCGCGTTCGGCGTACCGGGAAACCTTCGCAATTCCAACCTGGATTTCGAGATCTGACAGCGGCACGCGAACCCGTGGCACTATGGGCGACACGCCACTCATATCTGCTTCAATTCCCGCTGCCCTCTATCGAGGCATTGTTGACCTAGAAAACGCCAAGGTTGACATGCTCCAGAAGATCCCTGAGAAATAAGGCGCGGCTGCCGCTCGATCACGCCACAAAAGACGATGGCACGACGATCACGCGGTAAGTGTGCCCTTCGTGGAAGCAACCACACCGCTTCGACGAGGGTCCCGCGCAACCGCACCTGCGAGCGCGCGCGCAAATGCCTTGAAGCACGCCTCAGCCATGTGATGTGAATCTCTTCCGGCAATGACCCGTAGATGCAACGTAATCCGCGCTTCCGCAACGAAGCTTTCAAAGAAGTGCGCCATGAGAGACGGTGGAAGCCCAACTCCTCCGGCGTCACCTGTCGACACCGATGCGAAGGGCCGCCCACTGCAGTCAACGACTGCCTGGGCGAGAGCCTCATCCATTGGGACCGTCGCATCAAACATTCGGGCAATCCCGGTCCGGTCACCCAACGCATCACGGAAAGTTCGTCCGAAAACCAAGGCGCAGTCTTCAACTGAGTGGTGTGTGTCTATCTCAAGGTCACCATCGCACGAGAGGGTAAGGTCGAACCCTGCATGGCGCGCTATCTGGTCAAGCATGTGGTCGAGGAACGGGACGCCTGACCGGATTGAACTGACTCCGGTTCCGTCAAGGTTGACTGTGCACTCAACCCGGGTCTCACGGGTATGGCGCTTCACCTCTGCTACTCGAGGTCCGTCTAAACCCGTCATTGCGCTCGCTCCGATGCCGTAAGGCGCCACACGTGCAGCACTCGCTGATACACCGTAACCAAGGTTCCCAAAGCGACCAGCGTTAGTACCACGATCATTGCGTTGTAGGGCAGCAATAGCGCCGCCCCCAGCCCAATCACCCTCTCAGGGCGTTGGAAAAGGCCCACCTCACAATCCAATCCCAGGCCTTCAGCCCGGGCACGGGCGTAGCTCGTCATCAGCGAGTTCGCGAGGATGACCATTGAGAGCGTCACGCCAACCCACATGGTCAAGTCGCTTTCAGCCGCACGCAAGAATGCGAGTTGCAAACCGACAAGGACCGCCACTTCAGAATATCGGTCCAGTGTCGAGTCCAGAAACGCGCCAAACGCCGTCTTCTGGTTCATCACCCGGGCCAATGCGCCGTCAAACATGTCGAATGCACCGGCAACGAGAACAAGAACTCCGCCCGGAAACCACTCGCCACTTGCGAGTACAACGCCGGCGCCGATGTTCAGGAGAAGGCCGAACACGGTCAGCCCATTTGGGGTAATACCGGTCCGAGCGACTGGAGCTATCGCCCACTCGGCGAAGCGCCGCGTCTGTAGTTGGATGGTCGTTCGGAAGGTCGCCACCGCGTCGGAGTATGCCATGGACCGCGCGGTGACCCTTGGCTATGACCGCGCGTGCTGCACCAGAAATGACCTCAACCAAGGGGCTGCTGCAGTCAGCTAGCCGATGCACCCGCAACAACGGAAGCGGTCGCAGGCACTTCGTGTTTCTCTGCCTCTCCGCTGATCACTAGTGCCGGTGAGGATAGTGGTGATGCTGGTCTCGGTGCCTCGGATCGTACGGACGACCTGAACACGAGCAAGCAGGCGGTACACGATACGAGAAGGAAGCCGTTGATCCAGAGGGCATTCGCTGGCCCCAGATGCTCACCCGAGTACCCCACAAGAAGACCCGAAAACGGCTGCAGGCCGAACGTGATCATGGAGGAGAGACCGAGCAAGCGGGCTCGCATCGCCTGGGGAGACATCTGTTGCAACAGCCCCATCGAAGTGGTCATTACAAGCGGTCCGGCCATCCCTTGAAGGTAGCCAAAGATGGCCGCAGTGACCACGATTGGTTCGGAAATGCCAAGGTAATCCCCGACCCGCCTAATGACTTCCGACACACTCGGGTTGGCAATGGAGGTCATGATCATGAGCATCGTGCCGAACCAGATCAGCGCGCCACTCACCAAAATCCCTGTCCGTCTGACGTTGTGAACGACGGGTAGGATCAGAAGCGTCACCGTCATCGAACCTGCGCCACTGATTCCTCCCAGCAGACCGAGGACACGGGCATCACCTTGAAGAACCTCCGCAACGAACGCCGGCATGACCGTCATTGTGGAAAAAACAAAAAACACGAAGAGCATTGAAAACAGATAAAGGTCGATCATCATCGGCTGCGACCGCACGTACGCGATTGCTTCAAGCGGTCCGCCTTTTGATCCAGCTGCCCCATGACTGGAAGCGCCCGGCCGGGCCGTCAGTTGTGTGGCGGCGGTGTCGGTGAACCGAACCCGAGCAAGCGCGACTATTACGGCCACAAAACTGAGCGCGTTTACCCAAAACGCCGTCGCCGTCCCGAAATATCCGATCAACAGACCCGCAAGCGATGGTCCAACGATCCGCGCAAGTTGGAAGGCCATTGAGTTGAGGGTCACCGCCTGCCGGATCATGGCGGTACCCGTAAGGTCCGCTGCAAACGCCTGAAGGGCAGGCATGTCAATCGCCGTCACAATCCCAGTAATGACTGCAAGCACATAGATGTGCCAAATCTGAATCACGTCAGTCTGCACAAGGATTGCAAGTGTTGCCGCCAGCGAACCCAGGATTGCTTGCGTCCCGATCAGGAGGGTGCGGCGCGGTACCCGGTCGGCAATTGAGCCAGCGAACGGGCCGAGGAGGAGCATCGGCAGAGAGCCCAGCATTGTCACCCATCCCAGTGCAGCCGGTGAATGCGTCAGCTGGTAAACCACCCAGCTTTGGGCCGTCATTTGCACCAAGGTTCCGATTGTCGAAATCGTCTGACCTGTAATGAACATTCGAAAATTTGGAATCCGAAGGGGGGCGTACATGTGCCCGTACCGAGAACTACCTGTCATAAATTGTCATCAATCTGCTGAATATTTCATTGCCAATTTCAGCGCTGGCAAATTTCTTGCTGATCCCGAGATCCCAGAGGCACCGCAGAGACTGAGCATGGTGCCCCACGGCAGTATGCCTCTGACCGAACTGGGTGTAGTGGTAGCAAACACGTAACAGGATTTTGCTGAAGGAGATCCCAAC
>DDYL01000130.1:16190-22721 GCA_002347925.1 Chloroflexi bacterium UBA2235
GAAACGGTTCGCCGCAATCAGCCCGCCGGCGATGACTGTCCGCCGCACTCTCTCGTTACCAATTGCTTGAACAAGGCAGTGCGCCAGTGAAGCTGCGTCTTGTGCAACCGCCAGCAGTCCACTTTCGCCGTGTACCAAAGCCGTACGGTAGCCAGGAATGTCAGATGCGACGACCGGCGTGCCAGCAGCCATTGCCTCCAACAGGACAATTCCCTGGCTCTCACGGCCGGTAGAAGGCGCACAGAAAACGGTCGCATGGCGATACAACTGCTTTCGAAGCGTGTCGGACACCTGTCCAACAAAGACCACATCCTTCAAACCCAGGCGATGGGACAATTCTCGGAACGGTCCTGCAGCAAATTCGCTGAACGGTCCGGCTACAACCAGCCGAATTGGTGAAACCCGAGCAGCCACCAGATTCATCGCTTCGATTAGAACCGCGAGGCCCTTACGCCGTTCAAGTCGCCCCAAAAAGAGGACTGTCGGGGTTCCATCCTGCATTACTTCCGGACAGACGTCCGAAATCGGGTCGTGATCTGTTTCGACACCATTTGGAATCGGTGAATACTGGTGCGGGAAATAGGAATTTATGAACCGGTGCGCCTCAGCGGACACCGTTATTCGCGCGTCAAGCCGAGATAGCAACGCACGAAAAACTTGGCGGCCCAAGGCGTAGCCAACATATCGGTCACGTGCACAGTGGAACGTGCCAACATTCGCGGCGCGAGATTCGCGGAGAACGAGCGGAGCGAGAACCGGGACCAATGGCTCATGCAGGTGAACGACATCAAAGCGTTCGTGATCAAGAATCTGTGTGATGCGGCCTCTGAGGGTCAATGAGAGCGTCAAACGCGCCACCGATTGATTTGCAGGCACGCTGGTAATGTGTGAACCGACCCGGTACACCTCCGGATGCACGACCTCGACGTCGTCCCGCGACGAAGGCGCAATGATGCGGACGTGGTGTCCGACGTCGGACAAGCAGCGCGCTAGGTTCCTGACGTGTTCGGTGACCCCTCCGGGATACGGAAAATCGTAGGGACTGACCAGAGCGATTTTCACCAGCCTACAGGTTCCCAGAATGGCGCTAAAAGATCGCGCCTCGTGTAATCGCCAACGTTGTTTAAACCCTAGCGCGTGCTCATGACTACTGCCAACACGCAGGCATCCACTTCCAAGCCGCCATCTGGCGGAACAATCGTGCTAAGGCACTGTGAACCCGATCACGGGGTGTCGAACACTCGGTGGCCGAGCGTCCATTGATCAGGGTGACGACGAAGCAAATCGCCAAGCCGGTTCGCAACCTCATGCGCCGCCCGGGGAGCATCTTCGTCTGTACCAGTCCATCGAACATAGCCGCTCTGAGGACGAACACTGATTGGCGTCTCAAACCCCGGATCGTTTCCAGCACATTGTGCCTCGATTACTGCCCTTACCCTGCCCAACGGCAGTGCCAGGCCGTATCCGAACAGCAACGGCAATCGCCTGAGCGCCGCGATGCGATAGGGAAGCGCCGGGAAATGAACTTCTCGGCCAGAAATCCTGACTGCAAACGAACGATTCCCACTCGCGATAGGCGATGTCGAAGAGGTTGCGGGGACCGGGGCAACTGGAGGCACCCAGTCAGTAAACGAGACAAGCAAATCGCCCCGGTCCAGTGCCCGCCACACTGGCCTCGCCCCGACGTCCGGAGTGAGGATCGAAAATCGATCACGCTTTCGATTTCGGGAAACCAGTTCGTGAAGTCGACTGGGTCGTAAACGTTCAACCATCAGCGTGACCGGGATGTCTAGGTTCTCGAGCACGTGTCCCAGCAATTCCACACGTCCAAAATGAGCACTTATCAAGATAGCGCCGGTCCCGCGCCCGATACTCGCCTTCACGACATCCCAACCCGGACCCAGGATCTCGGATCGTGCCTCTATTTCCTCACGACCGATCCGCGAACCGCGAAGGAGGTCCGCATAATTCTCAAAGTGAAGGCCGACTGACGCCCGAACCGAATTTCGAACTGATGCGTGATCTATCGTTTGTCCAAGAACTATTGCGAGATTATGGGAAAGCCCAACCGATCGGTTGTTTGGAACGGAGTACGCAACCATGCCGGCGATCCCTGTTATCTCCTCAAGCGCTTCCCGAGGCAAAAGGGAACCAATCGTGAAACCCGCCTGCAGGATGATTTCCTGTGGTGAGGGAACAGTGCTCGTGGTCGCACTCCTCAACCCGAAAAGCAACTGTGACCGAGTTGTGTCTTCCAATCTTGATGGTTTTTCGCAAGGCCACATGTCGCGAAACATGAACCACTGACTGGGATATTCGGCAATCAATGGTTCCAAAGCGCCGAGAACCGTACTCATGACGCTCTCCACCGTTGCGCCACCCCCAAAATGCATCGGTGGTGACGCAGTAACTCGGTATCGCGAATTCGCGTCCATCACTGCACCAGCAGCGACGACCGGTGCGCCGGAGGCGATCGCGAAACGTGATACTCCATTGGGTAGCCACGTGCGCAGCCCCATGAAGGTAACTTCGGAAAACCCTGAAGCGTCGCGATGAGACCTTGGACGGTCCACGAGGATCACTACGATTCCTCCCCGCGACAGGACTCTTCGAACCTCACGTAGACCTGCGAGGGTCGGAGGCGCAGTCCGGATCCCTCGTGTCGACCGACTGTCCGAAATTATCCGATTGAGCGCGTCTGGCGGGATCGCATCGGCAATTGCTAGGACCGGGTACCGCGAGGCAAGGACAGTGCCAGCGACTTCCCAATTGCCGACGTGGGCACAGGCAATGATCAATCCTCTTCCAGAAGAGAGACCTCTTTCGATATTCTCCCATCCGTCTACAGAACTCACGAGATCATTGATCCCTGCCGACCTGACAGTGACGAGATCAACGATGTCAGCAAGAACGCGGCCGTAGTTCCGCCACGACTCGCGGGCAATACGCCGGTCGACATCTCTACTTGCCTTGATCTGTCGCCCAACATGCTCTCGCGTCCGGACCGCCCAGACATTTCGCAACGTAGCCCGTTGATGAGCAGGCATTACCCAGTAGGCCGCCTCCCCGAGCAGTCCAGCGAGCCTAAGTCGCACCCCTCGAGGCAACTTGCCACCCGTCCTGGCCCAAAGCATCCACGCCATAAGCGGAGCGTTCTTGACCAAGAGCATTGGTAGCCGGGCACTCAATTGCCCAAAACAACGCACTCGTGACCGCCAGGTGTCCTGGCCCGTGCCCCTACCCTCCACGCCTATCCCGCCCGCCATAAGAAATTCGTGTGGATCGCTCACACAAAAACGTAGCCGATCGCGATATTGCGCTAACGACGCGTCACCGTCCACCAGGTGCACAACAGTTGACCGGGCGTACACTCACGGGCATCGGACCGCTGCGTTCACGTATCTTTCGGACAAATCGTGAGGCGTACCCATCGTGCGGTGGACAATGCACCTCCACGGAGGTTGAACACGTGCGTGGCGAAATCATCTCAGTCGGCACCGAACTACTGCTCGGGCACATTACTGACACCAACGCGTCGTGGTTGGCCCAAGAATTCTCGAAACTCGGCATAGACTGCTTCTACATTTCCCAACTAGGAGACAACTTCGGTCGGATTGTCGAGCATCTCGAACGCGCGTGGGACCGGTCGGAATTCATCGTGATGACCGGTGGCGTCGGACCGACTGAAGATGACCTTACGCGGGAGGCCATAAGCGGTCTTCTCGGCGAAACAATGGTCGTGCAACCAGACCTCGAAGCAGACCTGCGCAAGTTCTTTGACCGTCGGGGCGTTGTAATGCCACCTCGCAATGTCAAACAGGCAACCCTCATCCCTTCGGCACGCGTCCTGGCCAACCCGGTTGGCACCGCGCCTGGTTGGTGGGTTGAGCGCGACGGCCGCGTCATTGTGGCGATGCCCGGAGTTCCCGGCGAAATGTTTCGCATGTGGGAACATGAGGTAATCCCAAGACTGCGTGGGGTCCAAGGGCAGTCCGTCATCCTGACCCGGACCTACAAGGTGATCGGCATCGGCGAATCTGCAGTCGAAGACCTCCTGCGTCCCTTGCTGGCGTCAACAAACCCTACGATCGCGACGTATGCCAAGAACGATGGCGTGCACGTCAGAACGAGTGCAAAAGCTGATGACGTGGCGACCGCCGAAACGCTACTCGGAGGCATGGAACCGAGGGTCAGGGAGGTTCTCGGCCAAGCGATTTACGGGACTGACAACAGCACGTTGGCGGGGGTCACCGCCGAACTGCTGACCCGGCACGAACTGACTGTTGCAGTCGGCGAAGAGTTCACTGGTGGCCTCACATCGAGCGAACTTTCCGAGGCGGGAGGAAAGCACTTTGTCGGGGGCATCGTAAGTGTTGCCGAACCTGCCTCCATCGGAGTTGACGAACGGGACGGGCCGGGTGCGACCCGCGCACTTGAACTAGCCCGACGTGCAGCGCTGTCGTTCGGTTCGGACTTGGGACTAGCTCAAGCCAGCGATATCGTGCCTCGTCCTAACGCTACGCCGGGCCGACATACCTACACGGTGCTCGTCGACAAAAACGGAACCGAACTCGCGCGGACGCATCGAATTGACACAACTGCACCCCGAATTATCCGGACCCGGGCGGTGCTTTACACGCTAAACCTTCTTCGTGAGCACCTTTTGGCGCTTTAGGCAGCCGTGCTTACCCCGACGACAAAACTGAACCAGCAAAGCCCGGGTAGCCTCGCGCGAAAGCCCGGATCGGGGTAAGTCCGCGTCCTTCAAGTTGCACTTCATCGAGCGCCAATGCACCGGATCCGGTCACGACATACATTTGGCGTCCGTCGCCAATAACCTGGCCCGGAGCGCCGTTTGCATCGTCCACGTGTCCTTGAATCACGTGCGCCCGGCGAACCACCAACCGGCGCCCGGACCACCTCGTCCACGCCCCGGGCCATGAATGCATGGCGCGAACATGGCGTTCGATCGACTCGGCCGAATCCGACCAGTCGATCAGCCCATCTATTTTGGTAACCGGCCGGCAGTACGTCGCGCGTTCGTGGTCCTGTTCCACAGGTGTGGCATCCCCACTCAGATACGGACTGATCGCCCGAACCAGTAGGTCGGCTCCAAGCGCCGCCAGACATTCCTCAAGATCATCGGTGGTGTCACGGTCTCCAATTGCGGTGGTTTCTGTTGCAATGACGGGTCCCGTGTCCATTCCGACATCGAGGACCATGATCGAGACGCCAGTTTCCAAGTCTCCCGCCCTGATCGCCGCGCCGACTGGCCACGCACCCCGCCAGCGAGGCAGCAACGATGCGTGCACGTTTACGCACCCCCTCGGGAAGATTGCGAGCAACTCCGCAGGCAGCAGTCTCCCGTAAGCGACGACTACGCCAATGGTCGCGCCATAGCCGCGCAACGCATCAAGCACCGCCGGACGTCTCAACGACACGGGCTGCCGCACCGGAATGCCATGGTGGACTGCCGTGACCTTGACTGGGGGCGGCGTCAGGGCTTGTGACCGGCCAACCGGACGATCGGGCTGCGTCACAACCGCGACGACATCAACTGGAGACCCGGGAAGCAACAACCGCCGCAGTATGACATCAGCAAATCCCGGCGTGCCGAAGAAAACCGCACGCGGAGGTCCCCGATCAATCCCACCAAGCCCTGCCGGGTCAGTCATCGGCACCGAACTGGAGATAGTCACCAATTAAGTCTCTGATTGGACCGCTTGTGAGACCGCGGCGGATGACCGGATTCTGCGACGAACCCGGCGACGCCTCGAGCCGCCCGGTTCATCGTCGTCATATTCATCCGGGTCAACCCAGTGGATGTCCGCACGATTTTGTACACGATCAATGAACAACGTTCCATCAAGATGATCACATTCGTGCTGGAAGATCCGCGCAAGCCATCCGTCGGCACGTATCCGAACCTCAGCGCCATCTCGGTCACGGCCCTTCACGACCAGGCTCGTCGCACGAGTGACCGGTCCCTGCCAGTTGGGAACGCTAAGGCACCCTTCGTCATCCGTCTCGGTTCCCTGGCTCTTGACAATCTCCGGATTGACAACCGTGTGAAGAACCCCTTCGTATTCCACCACGATCACCCGAAGCGGAACCCCAATCTGTGGAGCTGCCAGGCCAACCCCGGGAGCATGGCGCATCGTGTCGATCATGTCGTCAAAGAGGCGGCGTATCGAATCGTCGATTCGCGCCACACGTTTAGCCTTGCCACGCACGATGCGGTCATCGGGATCAGAGATGATCGTCCGTATTGCCATTGTCGCGTCCTGAAACGTGAAGTGCGTGCAGGTCGGCGTAGTCCGCCCTGACACGGAGGGCTCATACGCGAATTGGCACCGCACCAATCCGGGTTCGTTCTGACAGAATGATCGCCTCAATCTGCCGGACAGTTTCTTCAAGCCGATGCATGTGGTTCACAACCAAATAGTCATATCCTGGCAGGCACGCAAGTTCCCGTCTGGCTTCGACAAGTCGCCTCTCGATATCTGCCTGGTCTGCAACTCCGCGCTCCAC
>DDYL01000130.1:22797-50876 GCA_002347925.1 Chloroflexi bacterium UBA2235
TCCCCAGAACCCCGGATCTCGGCGAACTCTTCCCGCCCGACAAAGTGGTAATCCACTCCATCTACCTCGTTCGGGCGAGGTTGACGCGTGGTGCACGCCACTGCAATGTGGAGATCGATATTGCGTCGGCGAAGACCAGCAAGCACCGAATCCTTGCCGGTGCCGGAGGGAGCCGACAGCACGAACATTCGCGCCGGCGCGGCACCACCGGAATGGCGACTGAGGATTTCGAGCGGACCGGCGAGTGAATCGGGCTGGAAGCCATCTGTGTCTCGCACCGTATCTGGTCCGTCCATCGCGCCAATTTTACCGCGGTCGATCCTACCCAGTTGGCAGGCAAGAGAACTGCCTGACCGTACAAGCCTGAGAGGAACCCGATCACCGACCACGCGCCGATTAGCGATCCTCAAACGTCGCCGGGCTTGTGTCAAGCCAACACTAAACTCCGAGACCGGCGAGAAGCAGCCGCGCGTGAGCGAGACGCTTCAAGATGGTTTCGGCCCCAAGGATCGCCATGGTGTCGAACAGCGGAGGCGTTGCCGTCCGGCCCGTGGATGCAACACGCACCACACCAAATAGCTGTCCCCGTTGCTTGCCCGTCGTCAGGTCAAGTGCAATCGCGAGATCTCGAAATGGCGCTTCTAGTGTTTCCGCCGTCCATTCGCCCGTCGCCGCGACACCCTCGCACACAGAAATTGCTCCGTCGAGCATTTGTCGCGCAACCTCGGGAGTGACACCCTTGGGCACCAGTGCTTCAGGGGCGTACGCCTCTTCCCTGAAGAAGATTGACAGTACCGATGGCGCTTCTGAGAGGCGCTTTAGACGTTCCTGTTCGAGCGCGAGGGCTCCCATGAAGATCGGGTTGCCGGTATCAAGCCCTGCGGCGGTCATGAACGGGCCAACCCGCCTTGCGAGTTCGTCGAGCGCCATTCGACGGATGTATTGACCGTTCAGCCAATCAAGCCTGTCGAGATCGACCACCTTCCCGGATGGACCGATCGAGCCGAGTTGAAAGTGCTCGGAAATCTCCGCAAATCCGAACAATTCCCGCGCGACCCCTTGTTGCGGATTTTCCGCGTCCGGAACAAACGCGATCAGGTTCCCCAGGTAATTGAGGACCGCCTCGGGAAGGAACCCTTCATCCTGAAACCACCTCATGTTTGCCCACGGGTGCTTGCGCTTGCTTATCTTGCCTCGATCAGCATTCAAGAGCAGCGGAGTGTGGGCAATCACCGGGGGAGTCCAATCAAGCGCCTCGTACACACGGAGGTGCGCCGGAGTACTTGGCAACCACTCCTCGCCACGTATTGCGTGTGTGATTTCCATTTCGTGGTCATCAACCACTACTGCAAGGTTGTACGTTGGGAACCCGTCGGATTTGAGCAGCACTCGGTCGTCGAGCAACGCGTTCTCAAACGACATCTCACCCCGGATAGGGTCAGTAAACGTTGTGTGGCCGGTGTCCGGCATTCTCAAGCGGACCACCGACCGTTCGGTGTATCCACCAAATGCCTGACGCTCAGTCTCGGATTTGCCGAGACAAAGGCGGTCGTACTTCGGGGGCAGTTTTGCAGCTTGTTGGGCTTTGCGCATCTCATCAAGACGTTCGGGGGAACACCAGCACCGGTACGCATCGCCTTGGGCCACCAGTTGTTCGGCAACTTCGAGGTATCGGGGCAGGCGCTCGGATTGACGGTACGGTGCAAATGGCCCACCCCGGTCAGGGCCCTCCTGCCATTCAATCCCCAGCCACGCCAGGCTGTCATAGATCAGTTGCTCGGCGCCTTCAAGAAAGCGCTTCTGATCGGTGTCTTCGATACGAATAACGAACGCCCCATTGAATTTGCGTGCAATCGCAGCGTCAACAAGTGCTACGAGCACGTTTCCGATGTGAACGAATCCGGTCGGGGACGGCGCTAGCCTCACCCGGACGCGCGAGCCTCCATGACCGGACACTTCCATCAGGCAATCTTCCTCCAGTGAGATGCGTGGGCACCAAGTTCACAACGATCTGCAAACAATTGACGATTGTGCCCTGACGATGGACGGATTGTCTGAACCCGTCACAAAAACGCGGGTCAAATTCGGCGACCCGATGGGGGCAATGATAGGGTGAACCTGCCTCAGACCACCCGATCAAGGCATCGGGGATTGCCAGCGACACTGCGCCACCTGATCTGATCGCCGGGGCCCAACCAGTACACCAATCTCGTACACTGCGGGTTGTTTCGCCGACACCGGTGCCGCTGAAGGAAATTACATCGTGAGCAAGATTCGTGTACAGCGACCCATCGTTGAGATGGATGGGGACGAGATGACCCGGGTCATCTGGGCACGCATCAAGGATCAGTTGATCCTGCCATACCTTGACATTGATCTGGAGTACTACGACCTGTCCGTGACCCATCGTGACGAAACGGACGACAAGGTAACCGTCGATTCTGCCAATGCGACCCTGAAGCACGGCGTCGCCGTCAAATGCGCGACGATCACACCCAACGATGACAGGGTCCGTGAATTCGGGCTCAAGAAGCAGTGGCCATCGCCAAATGGAACGATCCGGGCCATCATGGATGGAACGGTCTTCCGTAAGCCGATCACCCTCCGCAACATCCCGGCTGCGGTCAAGTCATGGAAAAAGCCGATCACCATCGCCCGACACGCTTTCGGCGACATCTATCGTGATCAGGAGATGGTCGTTGACCGCCCCGGGACCGTTGAGCTCACCTTTCGCCCAGCGGATGGATCCGCTCCGGTCTCCCAGGTGGTGAACGAGTTCAAGGGGTCCTCGCCAACGGGGATATCCATGGCAATGTTCAACACGGACTCTTCAATTCGCAGTTTCGCAAAGTCGTGCTTCACGTATGCGATTGCCGAAAAATGCAATATCTGGTTCAACGCCAAGGACACCATTTCGAAGAAGTATCACGCCAGGTTCCGCGACATCTTTGCCGAGGAAGCTGCGTCACGAGCATCGGAACTCACGGCTGCCGGCATCACGTACAGCTACTACCTGATCGACGACGCCGTGGCTCAGGTCATGAAGCACGAAGGGGGTCACCTCTGGGCGTGCATGAACTATGACGGTGATGTGCTGTCCGACATGGTGGCCGCAGGCTTCGGCAGCCTTGGGCTCATGACCTCGGTCCTTGTGAACCCAGATGGCAAGTACGAGTACGAAGCCGCGCATGGGACCGTGACCCGGCACTTCCGTCGGCACCAGCGTGGGGAAGAGACGTCGACAAACTCTGTCGCCTCAATCTTCGCGTGGTCTGGCGCAATCGGCCGGCGGGGCCAGCTAGACGGGTCTGCGGACGTCGTTGCCTTTGCGCAAGCAATCGAGCATGCAGTGATCGAAACGATCGAAGGCGGCACCATGACCAAGGATCTGCTGGCACTGACCACCACAGAACATCCACACGGGGTCGACACTTGGGCGTTCATGGACGCCGTTGCTTCCCACCTGAAAGCCGCCCTCTAACACGCCTCATCCCAAGGTCTCCGATGGGTTTCCCAGTCGCACAGGAGTAGATTGAACCGTGGATCTTTTCGAGTATCAGGGCAAGCAGTACTTCGCTCGTTACGGAATTCCCGTTTCACCGGGTGGGGTAGCCCACACGGTCGATGAAGCGGTTTCGGCCGCCGACGCAGCTGGATATCCCGTGGTCATCAAGGCGCAGGTTCAGGTGGGGGGACGAGGCAAGGCCGGAGGCATCAAACTCGCCTCAAACTCTTCTGAGGTCCGGCATCACGCCGGAAACATTCTCGGAATGGACATCCGCGGACATGTCGTCGAACGAGTCTGGGTCGAGCGTGCTTCCGACATCAAGGCGGAGTATTACGCGTCATTCACCCTTGACCGAGGGGCCCGCAAGCACCTTGCGATGGTCTCGAAAGAGGGTGGGGTTGATATCGAGCATGTTGCGGCCACGAACCCAGACGCAATCATCCGCCGGCACATTGATCCGGCAGTTGGTCTCACACACGCCGACGCGGTCGACATCATCGATTCGGCGGGGATAGATCAGGAGGCTCGTTCGGGAGCGGTTAGCATCCTCGAACTTCTCTACAAGTGCTACGTCGAAGGCGACGCTGACCTTGCGGAAATCAACCCCCTGATCCTTACCCCGGATGGCCGTGTGCATGCGCTCGATGCAAAAGTCACTCTCGACGACAATGCCTCGTTCCGGCATCCCGAATGGGCGGCATTCGAGGGCACCGAGTCGGCAGACCCGCGTGAGCAGATGGCACGCGAGCGGGGGTTGCAGTACGTGGGCCTCGATGGATCGGTCGGGATCATCGCCAACGGCGCGGGCCTGGCGATGAGCACCCTGGACGTTGTGAATCAGGTAGGTGGCACGCCTGCGAACTTCCTCGACATCGGAGGTGGCGCAAGCGCAGCGGTCATGGCGAATGCGTTGGAAGTAGTCAACTCCGATCCGAACGTCAAGGCGATCTTCATCAACATCTTTGGTGGGATCACTAGGGGTGAAGAGGTCGCAAACGGGATCGTCACTGCACTCGGAAGAGTGACGATTACCTCGCCAATCGTCGTTCGACTGGATGGCACAAATGCTGTTGAGGGTCGTGCCATCCTGAAAGCGCACGAATCCAACCGCCTTGTTTCGCGCCCCACGATGGTGGAAGCCGCCCAAGCTGCGGTTGCGTTCGCCGCTCAGTGACCAAACGCGTCGGAACTGCATTCCGTGCATCGTGAGAAAGCAATCAGATGAGCATTTTTGTCAATGAGACGACCAAAGTCGTCTACCAAGGACTAACAGGTAGCGCAGGCCGTTTCTATGGGCTGCGTAACCGCGAGTACGGTACCCAAGTGGTCGCCGGAACCAACCCGAAGCGGGCAGGCGAGAACGTCGAAGGCATTCCAGTTTTCGCGAATGTTCACGATGCACGTGAAGCAACGGGTGCCACGGCCTCTTGCATCTTCGTGCCGGCTCCCGGCGTCGAGAGTGCGGTCATGGAGGCCGCGGAGGCAGGGATCGAGTTCATCGTAGTGATCACCGAGGGTGTCCCCGCCAAGGACGAAGCACGGTTTTACAACCGCCTGGCGCGTGATTTCCCGCAGACCCGCCTGCTTGGGCCAAACTGCCCCGGTATCATCAGTCCCGGCAAGTGCAATATCGGGATCACCGCGGGAGAGATTGCGACCGGCGGTGGCCCGGTTGGGATCGTGTCGCGTTCCGGAACGCTTACCTACCAGGCCCTGTACGAGCTGACACAAAAAGGCATCGGGCAGACGACCTGTGTTGGGATCGGTGGAGACCCGGTTCCCGGAACCAACTTCATCGACTGTCTGGAAGCATTCCTGCGTGATCCCGAGACGCGTGCCGTGATGATGATCGGCGAAATCGGCGGTTCAGAGGAAGAAAAAGCTGCAGATTACATCAAGCACGAAATGACCAAGCCTGTTGTCGTCTACATCGCCGGCGTTACGGCACCGCCCGGACGCAAGATGGGACACGCGGGCGCAATCATTTCCGGATCAAGCGGAACTGCCGGGGCGAAGATGGATGCCTTGCGTTCGGCCGGCGCCCACGTCGCAATCAATCCCACCGAGGCCGGGAATGTGATGGCGACAGTCGTCGCACACCTGTAGATCCCAGATCCCAACACAGAAGCCGTCGGGTGTCGCGGTCAATTGGGGTTTCACGCTTGCGTGAAACCCCATTCTTGTTATGGCTTCAGGCCTCGGTTTCCTGATCACCAAGAAGCAGGGCCGGCGGCTTTCTGTCAGCGGTCGGATACCTGTCTGCATCCCGGTGCCGGTATTTTTCCAACACCTCCTCCAACGACGACTGCATGTCTATTCCCTGCGAATTGGCAAGGCAAATCAAGGTATAGACCACATCGGCCATCTCCAGACCAAGGTCTTGGAGGGTTTCGGTAGATTTCTTAGGCTTTTCGCCGTAGAGGTGGTTTACGACCCGCGCGAGTTCTCCCATCTCTTCAGTGAGGCGTGCGAGTTGCGACAACGGGTGCCAGTATTCCCATCCGCGATCCGCCATCCACGTGTCGACAAGCGCTTGCGCGTCGCGCAAGGTCAGGTCTTGTTCGCGGGACTGAGTTGACGTCACTCTCGGGACGCCCACGTCACTCGCGCTTCGCCGACCTGCCGGCGTGAATGGTCTACCGCTGCCGAGACACGCCTGGGCGCAGTGCCGCCGGGGATGTCACGAGACGCGACCGACGCCGCCACCGTCGCTGAATAAAGCGCATCGTCCTCAAATGCCGGGTGATATTCCCGAAGTTCACTGCTTGTCATGTCGGCGAACGAACGGCCGTCAGCGAGCCGGTCTAACACCAGGCGCTTTACGACTTCATACGCGGTCCGGAACGGAACGCCGCAACCAACGAGGTAATCTGCCAGATCGGTCGCAGTTGAATATCCCGCTGACGCACGTGCAGAAGCGCGTTCACGGTCAATTTCAAGCGACGATGTTGCGACAGTTAGTGCGCGTAGTGCACTCCTTACCGTCCGTGCCGTGTCGAACAGCGCTTCCTTGTCATCCTGAAGGTCGCGCCCATACGTCATGGGCAACCCCTTCTGCATCACAAGGAGGTGTTGGAGGTGGCCGAATACGCGCCCTGCCTTCCCCCTGGTGAGTTCGGCGGCATCAGGATTGCGCTTCTGGGGCATGATGCTGCTTCCTTCAGCCCAACGTGACGAAAGCCGTACGAGCCCGAATTCGGAGGTCGCCCACAAGGTGATGTCTTCGGCAAATCGTGACAAGTGTGCAATCAGAATGGACGATGCTGAAGCGAATTCGATTGCGAAGTCCCGGTCAGAGACCGCATCCATGCTGTTCGCGCTAATACCAGCGAACCCGAGTGAGTCCGCCACCAAGTCGCGACGGATGGGGAATGACGTTCCTGCAAGCGCGGCGGATCCAAGTGGAAGGATGTTTGCGGCGTGCCAGACTGCGTCAAACCGAACGACGTCACGACGCAGCATTTCCACATACGCGTGAAGATGGTGGCCCCAGGTCACTGGCTGTGCATTTTGAACGTGCGTATATCCGGGAAACGGTGCGTCCGTGTGCAATGCGGCGCGTTCAATCAGGGCATCTTGGAGATCGCAGACTGCATGGACGATTTCCACGCACGCCTCGCGAACCCATAGCCTGACATCCGTTGCCACTTGATCATTTCGGCTTCGGGCCGTGTGGAGGCGACGCCCCATATCCTCGCCCCGACCAGGAAACCGGGCCTCCAAAACTTGGCGCAACCGCAACTCGACATGGCTGTGGATGTCCTCGCCTATGGGAACTAGACGGTGGCGCACATCGTCGATTTCGGAAAGCACATCCCGCAACCCCGCCTCTATTGCCACAGCATCTTCTGACGGCATGATGTCTGGTACCGCAACGGCGAGCATTCGCACATGGGCAATGCTTCCCGTGATGTCCTGACGGTAGAGGCGCCAGTCAAAGCGAATGCTCGCAGTGTAGTCAAACACGGCACGATCAAGAGTTACACCGGTGACCGTTCCCAACTCACCAAGGTCGGCAAGGTCTGGAAGCTCGGCAACATCTATCGCACTGAGGCGTGCGTGTGTGATCGGTGTCATCATCGTGTCCGTCGGCTTGAATTCGATGGATTGGAACACAGTTGACGGCCATCAGTGTGACCGTCCCGGTGGCGAGCCGGTTCAGTGTGCCGACACGCACGCACGGCCAAAGATGTCAAGAAACCGATCGCACTCGTCCTGACTGACGATAAGTGGCGGGGCGATCCGAATTGTCCTCGTCGAAGTCCGATTGACCAGGAGGCCATCCTCGCGGCAAGCGTCCAGAATTGCAGCAGCACGTTCCTCGCCAAACTCGATACCCATCCAAAGGCCAGACGCGCGAATCTCACTGATCCCGGAGTCGCCCTCTGACTTGATCGCTTCAAGCCCCGCCACGAGATGCGCGGTCATCGACCGAACATGCGCCAGCACATCGTTTTCGAGGATGTAGGACACAACCGCAAGGGAAGCGGCACACACCAGCGGGCTTCCTGAGTAGGTCGACCCGTGGTCACCGGGAGTAAAGACGGATGCATGTTCCTTTGACAGGCACGCGCCAATCGGCAGTCCGCCACCCAGACCCTTTGCGAGTGTCATGACATCCGGTTCAATTCCGTACGCTTCGTATCCCCAAAGATGCCCGGTTCGGCCAATGCCCGATTGAACCTCATCAAGTATCAGAAGGATGCCGTGGTCATCGCACAATTTGCGAACGCCGTGGAGGTATTCCTGCGTCGCAGGGTAGATGCCACCTTCTCCTAGAACTGGCTCCAGCATGATGGCGGCGGTATTCGGACCAATTGCCGAAGCCATCGCTTCCAAATCGTTAAAGGGGACATGCCTGAACCCTTCAGGCATAGGGTCAAAGGCTTCCTGATAGTGCCGATTACCCGTCGCTGCCAACGTCGCCAGCGTACGCCCGTGGAAACTCCCAAGCGCCGTGATTACCTCGAACGCGCCATTGCGGTTCAGTTTGCCCCACTTGCGTGCCAGTTTGATGGCGCACTCATTTGCTTCAGCACCTGAGTTGGCGTAGAAGATGCGATCCATGCAGGAGTTGTCTATCAGCAACTTGGCCAGCTGGAGCTGCGGAACCGTTCGATAGATGTTGGACGTGTGGATCAACGTTGACACTTGACGCGTAACGGCCTCGACGATGACGGGCGCGCAGTGTCCGAGTGCGTTGACGGCCACGCCCGCCAGGAAGTCGAGGTATTCACGACCGGTGTCGTCCCACACCCGGACACCCTCACCCCTCACGAGTGTGAGCGGCTGGCGCGCAAAGGTGCGCATGTAGAGATTTGCCTCGGCCTCACGGGCATCAAAAAGTGCCGATGACGAAAGAGTTGTGGTCATATGACTACCTTTTCTAATTGGTGAATGCATCAATGAGGCAAGCAACAAGAACCTCAACGGTCTCTATTGCTGACAAGCGCAATTCCAAAGGGCAGGAAGCATGGCAATCCGACTCGCTTCCCCTCTATCCGAGCGGACTCGCACGGTACCACGCGAAACGAACCTTTGGGTCATGTTTTGTGCGGCGACATGCCGAAGCTACGGTAGGAAGACCGTTCCGGAAGTCGCCTGGCTACGCAAGTGCACTCCGATTGCGTCCGCATCTCTGCCGTCGGCAATCGCGGCTCGCGCACCACCATCCAGGGCGCGCAAACACGCATCAACCTTGGGGATCATTCCGCCAGAAATGGCACCCGATCTCCTCAGGGACGCACACTCAGCTCGGGTAAGTGTGGCGCGAACCGCACCAGAAGTGTCTTTCACTCCGGGAACGTCGGTGAGAAAGATGAGGATTTCTGCCCCAGTGGCATGGGCGATGTCCCCGGCAACCGTATCAGCATTGATGTTCAGAAGCCCGCGCTCCCCGAGTGCAATCGGTGCAACGACCGGCACGTATCCGGCATCCATCAGTGCGTGGAGTGGCCGAGGGTCAACGCCAACAACCTCGCCCACAAATCCAAGGTCCGGGGTGGTCATGCGCTTGGCTCGCACGCAACCGCCGTCCGCGCCGGCCATTCCGAACGCGGGGGTTCCACTGAGTTGAAGGATGGCGACGAGCTCCTTGTTGATCTTGCCGGCAAGCGACATCGTCGCGACTTCAAGGGTCTCCTCATCGGTCACACGAAGTCCGTCTACGAACTCAGCGACTTTCCCGATCCGGTTCAGCCAGGCAGAAATCACGGGCCCACCCCCGTGGACCAAGATGGGCTGGTACCCGGCATCAAGGGCTTCACGCAAATCGCGGATCACGGCCTCACGATGGGGCAGGGCCGACCCACCCAACTTGATTACAACCGGTTTGCCACGGGTCTCGTTCATGCAATTGCCCATCCGACATGGAATGAATTACGTGGTGTAGTCACTATTCAGCCGCACGTATTCGGGGGTCAAATCACAGCCCCAAGCCGTCGCCTCGCCGTCGCCAAGGTGCAGATTGACCGAAATCGACACCTCAGCGCCCTTCATCTGGGATGACGCGCGCTCCGGGTCATATTGAGTAGCAACCCCGCTACGCACAAGGGTCATATCTCCGATGGCAATCTCAATCCTGTTCGGATCGAGTGCCGCGCCGCTGTATCCCGCCGCACATGCGATGCGCCCCCAGTTCGGGTCGGCTCCGAGAACCGCGGACTTGGTGAGGTTCGAACCCGCGATCGATCGGGCGACACGCCTCGCATCCTCCCGGGTAGCCGCGCCGCGCACATCGATGGTGATGAACTTGGTTGAGCCTTCGCCGTCGCGCGCCATGGCGCGTGCCAACTCGCCGCAGACATGCCCCAGCGCCGCCTCGAAGTCGGCACACTCGGCTTGTGTCCCATCCAGTGCTGAGCCAGTCCAGGCCTCACCATTCGCAATGACAAAACACGTGTCGTTCGTGGACATGTCTCCGTCGATCACGATCATGTTGAAACTGTCGTCGACCGCGCGGACAAGCGCCTCTTGCAGGTACGCGGGCGAAACCGCGGCGTCCGTCGTAACAAAAGCGAGCATCGTCGCCATGTGTGGAGCGATCATCGCCGCGCCCTTCGCGATGCCCCCAACGGTAACTGTGGTCCCGCCCACCACAAATGTTGCAGCCGCCGACTTCGGAACTGAATCCGTCGTCATCATCGCCGAGATCGCGGCGTCTCCCCCGTCGGCGGTGAGGTGCAGCGACTTGATGCCACTACCTAGCCGATCCATGTCAAGCGGAACGCCGATAACCCCAGTCGAAGCAACGAAGACCTCATCGACCGCGACCTTGTATGAGCTACCCGGGCCATCGGCAAACCGACCCGCCATCTGGCGGGCGTCAGCCAGTCCTTGTGTGCCTGTCGCGGCGTTGGCATTTCCACTATTGAACACAATAGCCCGTTGCCGCCCCCCAGTTGCACGCAAATGCTCTTGCGACACCAGAACTGGCGCAGCCTTGACCAAGTTCTTGGTAAAGACAGCGGCGGAAGTGGCGGGGACTGTTGAGACTATCGCGCCGACATCCGGCCGACCGCTTGCTTTCAGCCCACAGGTGCCACCACCGGCGAGGAAGCCTTTGGGCGAAGTGCAGTCTCCGGATTTTGGAACTATTCCCATGATGCCGCACTCCCCAAGCGTCGACCTCGAAACATTCTGCCGGTGGATTTCAGCGCCACCAATGAAGATGACCCGGCCTCCTGTTCGGGAGACCGGATCAAAGAGAACGCTGGAACGGTTCCTAAATGAACAGCGGAGCGAGTACCAACGTGATCGTACTTAGCAGCTTGATCAGGACGTGGATGGATGGACCGGCAGTGTCTTTGAAGGGGTCGCCCACGGTATCACCAACCACCGCTGCAGCATGAGCTTCTGAGCCCTTCTTGTACGCAAGACCAGTGGCCGGGTCTTTCAACTGGCCAGATTCTATGAACTTCTTCGCATTGTCCCAGCCACCACCGGCATTGTTGAGGACGGTTGCGAGGAGAATCCCGGTCATCGTGCCAACCATGAGGAATGCCGCCGCCGCTTCCCACTTCAAGACCAAACCGACGGCCACAGGAGCGAGGACCGCCAGGATTCCCGGAACCACCATCTCCTTGAGAGCGGCCTGGGTTGAGATGTCAACACACTGCCGGTAGTCAGGCCTTGAAGTTCCTAGCATGATCCCAGGATCACTCCTGAACTGACGTCTGACTTCCTCGATCATGGCTTGGGCAGCGCGGCCAACCGCACTGATGGCAAACGAGGAGAAGAGGAAAACCAACATCGCGCCAAGGAACCCACCGATAAAGACTTCAACCTTCGACAGGTCTATCGGGGTCTCCTTACCTGTCAGGATGCGGATTTCGTCAAGGAACGCGGAGAACAGCAGGAATGCCGCCAATGCTGCTGAGCCGATCGCATATCCCTTGGTCAGGGCCTTCGTGGTGTTCCCCACAGAGTCCAGCGCGTCTGTGTTCTCACGAACGGAGTGAGGCCACTCCTCACCGTTCTCGTCAAAGCTCATCTCAACGATGCCACCGGCGTTGTCCGTGATCGGGCCGAAGGTGTCCATCGCCAGGATGTATCCCGCGCTCATCAGCATGCCCATCGTTGCGATGGCGGTGCCGTAGATGCCTGCGGCTGCGCTGTTTGCGCCGAGACCGAGTTCGGGGCCCGCAATTTCACCGATCTTGTACGACGCGAAGAGGGCAAGTGAAATGGCGATTGCAGGTGCAGCAGTGTTCTCGAATCCGATCGCAATGCCCGCGATGATGTTCGTTGCAGGCCCTGTGCGTGACGCATTTGCAATCAATTGGACCGGACGCCAGCTCCCTGCGGTGTAGTACTGAGTGATGTACACGAAGACCACACTAGTCAGGATCCCGACTAGACCGGCCCAGAACAACGTATTGGAGCCGAACATTGCAACTGTTGCAACGTACATGCCAACAATCGACAAGCCCGCTGTCACCCAGAACCCTACGTCTAGAGCTGCCTGAGCGCTGCGCCCGCCGTCTCCACTGACCACACCTCCGGTACGGATCGCAAAGATGCCGATGATCGATGCGATCAAACCAAATGCACGGACGATCAGTGGGAAGAAGATGTAGACCGGGTTCTTCGTGATCGTGAAGATCGTCACACCGAGGATCATTGCCCCGATGTTCTCAGCCGCGGTCGACTCGAAGAGGTCGGCGCCACGTCCCGCGCAGTCGCCAACGTTGTCACCCACGAGGTCGGCGATAACCGCGGGGTTCCGCGGATCATCCTCGGGGATGCCCGCTTCGACTTTTCCAACGAGGTCGGCACCGACGTCTGCAGCTTTGGTGTAGATACCACCACCCAACTGCGCGAAGAGTGCCACGAAGCTCGCTCCGAACCCGAAGCCGACGATCAGTTGAGGCGCATGCTTGAGAGCGTCGGCTTCAGAGATGCCATTTGCAACGTCGATCATCCGAAACAGTTCAAACAGACCGTAGACGCCCAGCAACGACAGGGCGACAACGAGGAGCCCGGAAACCGCACCACCCCGGAGTGCGATGGTCAGCGAGTCACCGAGCGATGTCCGCGCAGCGACGGCGGTGCGCAGGTTCGCCTTGACCGCAATGAACATGCCGATCAAGCCGGCGAGCCCCGAGCAGATCGCACCGATTACGAACGCCAGGCCGGTGTGCCAGGCGATGCTGAGTGCATCGTCTCCGCCCCGCAGTCCTGCGAGGAGAAGCGATATTCCTACCGCACCAACGAGTGCAAATACCGCAATTGTCCTGTATTGCCGATCAAGAAACGCCACCGCACCCTCATAGATGGTGTCAGCGACTTCCTGCATTGACATCTTTTTCGAGCCACCATCTTTGTGCGCCTTGACGGTTGCAGGGCCAATGTCGCGCCCAAGAACATCCCAAGCGAGATATCCGGCAACCACCACTGCGAGCAATCCCGAAACGGGAACAATCCAGACCAGCTCCACGTTTTTCTCCCCCGATAGCTGAAGAATGTCGAACCTAGGAAAATCAACACGACGCCGTCCCCGTACCCCCAGGTCGACGCCATCGCAGCACTCCAAGTCCGGTGGTCTAACGACTGCCGGCCACTTCTCCGGATCGTCCGTCCACCATCCTTTGTGCACCGGGAGTGTACCCACCTACCTCAGGCGCGACGCGGCATAACAACCATCCGCAATGCTCGGACCATGTGCGTCATCCAACAACCTTGTCAAGGGCTGCAAGCAGTAGATCCATCTCCGCATCCGATCCAACGCTGATCCGCATTGATCGGTCGAGACGGGGCCGGGGAAAGTACCTCACGAGGATTTGCTCCGTCTTTAGCCTCGTGACAATCTCAGAGGCATCGGCGTCGTCAACCTCCACAAGGATGAAGTTGGTCGCCGAAGGCCAAACCCGCCAGCCGAACCGCCGGTGGAGTTCAGCCGCAACCCTGTCACGACGCACCGCGGTTTCTTGATTCACACGCGCATACTCATCCCACGCGTCGAGCGCTGCACACCCGGCGACCTGGGTCAAAAGATCGACGTTGTAGCTGTCCTTGATTCGGTAGAGCGCGCCAATCAACTCCCGTGATCCAAAGGCGTATCCGAGGCGCATCCCGGCAAGTCCGAACGCCTTCGACATGGTGCGCAGAACCACCACATTGGGGTAGCGCTCAAGAAGCGGTATGGACGTGTCTCCCCCGAAGTCGACGTATGCCTCATCAAANNAAGCGGTACCGCTGGGCGCATGAGGCGTAGTAATGAACGTCAGAGGTGCGTTCACCGCGACCAGCTCCTGAACCGGGAGCTGCCAACCGTCGCCAAGGGGGACCGGAACTGGCGCAGCATTCTGGATGTGCGAGAGGGTCTCGTAGAGCGAATAGCTTGGATCCGTGAATGCGATGCGATCGCCCTCACCTGCGATCGCCCGTATGAGCATGGTCAGCAACTCGTCAGACCCATTGCCACAGATGATCTGCTGCGAATCGATCCCGTACCGGGCACTTAACTTCACGCGGAGATCAGTGCACACCGGATCCGGGTATCGGCGCAGGTCATGAGTTGCCGCAGCGGCGACGGCAGCCAGCACAGAAGGCGAGACAAACCAATTTTCGTTTGTATTCAGCTTGATCCACCCGGCACCCTGAGGTTGTTCACCCGGGACATACGGCTTGAGCGCCTGGACAGACGGTCGAACGAGGCCTGCACCGTTGTTTCCGGACATACACACTCCAATCGCTTACACATCATCTCTCGGTTCAATCGGAGGGAAGGCACCGCCGATTCGAACCCACGGAAACAACCCGTCACGACTCCCGCTGACGCCGACCCGATTCGACGCCGCGAATGACCGCCTCTGCGACGAGATCTGCGGCAGCCGCGCCTAGTGCCGCTACCGTCAGTTCTGTCGGACGGCCCCAACGGCGCCCATCGACGGCGGTGGCAGCGTTTGAATCTCCCGGAAGCGCGGTGCTCAACACGAAGATCACGTCTCCATCAAACGGAGTGTGAACCGGATCAATCACCCTTGCCAAGCCATCGTGCGCCATCCAGGCAATCCGCAGAGCGGCCTGCCGGTCAATCGGGGCATCTGTTGCGACGACGCCAATGGTGGTGTTGAGACGAGACGGAGCCAACCCTTCGGGTGGCGCCAGGTACCAAGGCCCGGATCCAGTCGCTTCCCCGCGCTCGGGTGTAGGTCGGCGGATCTCACCAACGTGACCAACCGCGTTCACGACCATCAGCGCACCCACAACATAACCACCGTACGCGGCATCAAGCCGCAACGATGACGTGCCCTGACCGCCAGGCAGGGCAAGGGATGGCCCGAAAAGTTTGTCGGTGGTGCAGCCGGTACCCGCCCCGACCGCACCCTCATCGACATGCCGACCGCTCGCTTCACACGCTGCGACTCCGGCACGATGATCTGGAAACGCGCGTGGATCACCTACCCCGAGGTCAAAGACAACGGCGCCCGGAACAATCGGTACGACAATGTCACCCGGACCCGATGGAAAGCCTTGGCCCCTCTCTGCTAGCCAGCCCATGACACCGGTCGCGGCGGCTAGACCGAAAGCACTTCCGCCCGCAAGCAAAATTGCATGGACCTTCTCGACGAGCATGCCAGGAGCAAGCAAGTCGGTCTCCCGCGTACCCGGAGCGCCACCGCGGACATCCACTGCCGCCAACGCTCCCGCGGGACACAGGACGACCGTGCACCCCGTCATTCCGGCACGGTCGGACCAGCAGCCCACGGAGATGCCGGGCACATCTGTCAATTGCCCAGCACCCTGTCTGGAACCAGCACTCACTGTCGCACCTTGATTGCTAACCGAATAGCCTGACACGCGTACGGCATTCTGACCATGTCCCCACATCTTTCGCGGTGTCGTTCAATCATCGAGGCACCCGTGTTCAGTGCTTCCAGAAAGCGGCGCGTATACTCATGGCCGTGATGAACCGAAGGCCTATATCTGCCTTCTTCCCTTGCTTCAACGATGCCGGAACGATCGCTTCCATGGTTATGGAAGCGCTTGTGGTTCTGCGGGAACTTGCTTCAGAGTATGAAGTGGTTGTCGTGGAGAACGGCAGCACCGACTACGCGTGGGACGTCCTTGACGAGCTTGAGCGACTCTACGGCGAGAACGGTGTCGATCCGCATGACCGTGGCCGTGTGCGCATTATCCGGTTTGCCGAAGCACTTGACTACGGCGGCGCGCTCCGTGCAGGCTTCGGGGCGTGCCGTTACGACCTGATCTTTTACACTGACGGTGACGGTCAGTACGACGTCCGGGAACTTCGGAGCCTGTACGCAGCGCTTGAGCGGGAAGAAGCTGCTGGGCGCCGTGTCGACGTCGTCATGGGCAACAAGCTCACTCGCCGTGATCCGATGCACCGGCGGTTCATTTCCTACACCTATCACCACCTGATGCGGTTCGTGTTTCGCTTTGAGGTCCACGATGTCGATTGCGACTTCCGGCTTATCAAGCGCCACATCTTTGACAAGGTCATCCTGACCCAGAACAGCGGTGCAATTGCGCTTGAGTTGATGACCAAGGTTCAGATGCAAGGGTTCCGGACGGTCGAGGTTCCTGTGAACCACTTCCATCGGGCATATGGTGGCTCGCAATTCTTCCGCTTCGGTCGGATCATCAAGGTAATCGTCAGCCTCGCGAAATTGTGGTGGTGGTTACGGGTCCAAGGTGGGTCCGGGATTCCATCCCCGTTGCCCCAACCGCTGCCAGTAGGCGCACCGAGGCCCGCGGGACGGTAGCTCGCCTGCCGGATACTTGAAGCACCGTCGCTCCGCGATTCCGAACCGAACGTTTGGTCCAGACGAACAATGAACGCAACTCCTGCAGCCTCGGACCTCAAATCGCTCGGTGAATCGTTTGCCGGGCGTCGGTGCTTGATCACCGGCGGCCTTGGGTTCATCGGAAGCAATTTGGCGGTACGTCTCGCCGGACTCGGGGCGCGTGTACTTATCGTCGATTCCATGATCCCTGCCTACGGCGGAAACTTCTTCAACATTGACGGAATTCAAGACAAGGTCCATGTCAACATCGCGGATGTCCGGGACCCCCATGCCATGGAGTATCTGGTCCTGGGACAGGACTACATCTTCAACCTTGCGGGGCAAATCGGCCACCTGGAGTCCATGGAGGCTCCAATCGACGACCTGCGCGTCAACACTGAAGGTCCGCTGAATGTTCTTGAAGCTTGTCGACGTGTAAACCGGACGGCAAAGCTGCTGTACGCAAGCACCCGACAGGTTTATGGACGGCCGCGGTACCTGCCGGTCGATGAGGCGCACGCATTGCAACCCATCGACTGCAATGCAGTTTCAAACGTCGCCGGCGAGCAGTACCACCGGGTCTACTTCGCCGCGCACGGCATTCGTTCGGTATGCCTCCGACTGACGAACACGTACGGTCCCCGACAGATGATGAAGGACGAGTCGGGTCGATACGCGTTCATCTATTACTGGATCAGGCGTGTTATCGATGGGCATCCGCTGATGATCATGGGCGGTCAACAAGGTCGAGACTACACCTACATCGATGACTGCGTTGAAGCAATGCTTCTCGCTGCAGCGTCTCCAGCAGCAGACGGTGAGGTCTTCAATCTCGGAGGAGAGCCAATGACCCATCTGGAATTGGCCGATGTCCTGATTGACGTCGCCGGGGGCGGAACAAAGCAGATAATCGAACTGCCGGCCGAGCGTCGAGCAATCGATCCAGGTGTAATCGCGCTGGACTACTCAAAGATCAGGAAGGCCCTCGGGTGGGAACCTCGGACCGGGCTTCGCGCTGGCCTGGAAAGAACCGTTGAGTACTACCGGAACCACCGTGACCGATACTGGAACGCAGGTGACGTAGCTGCACAGCAAACGGGTGCATTGCAGGGAACGGCCGGCGCACATCGGTCGTGATTTCAACGGAAGGCAAGGCCTCACAGTCCGTCAGCCGCAATCCGAAGGTGAATTGATGCCAACCAAGCTTGAAGACGGCGGCGTGAACCCCATAGCCTTCAACCTTACGAAACCGGGTTACGTCGCCCACAAGAACGAAATCGACGACGCCATTCGCGAGGTCCTAGAGACGAGTTGGTTCGTCCTTGGCAAGAATGGTGACGCGTTCGAGCATGAGTTCGCGACGTATCTAGGGATGGCACACGTTCTTGGTTGCAACTCAGGATATGACGCACTCGTGCTCGCCCTGCGTGCACTGGGAATAGGCACCGGAGACGAAGTCCTGACAGTGTCACACACAGCGGTTGCAACTGCTGTTGCCATTTCTGCGACCGGCGCAACTCCTGTCTTCTGTGACATCGACCCAGTCACCTTCAATATGGACCCGAACAAACTGGAGGCGCAGCTCACTGCCAGGACCCGTGCAATTGTCCCGGTTCACCTGTACGGCCAGGCGGCCGATATGGGGGCGATCATGGAATTCGCGCGAACCCACCACCTCAAAGTGGTCGAGGACTGCGCTCAAGCCCACGGCGCGCGTTGGCAAGGACAAATGGTCGGGACGTTCGGAGATGCCTCTGCCTTCTCCTTTTACCCCACCAAGAACCTGGGCGCCTATGGCGACGGCGGCGCAGTCGCGACCAACGATGATGCCGTGGCGAACCAGGTTTCGATGCTGCGGAACTATGGTTGGCAACCAGGTCGACGGTACATCAGCGAAATCCGGGGCGTGAACTCCCGCCTGGACGAGATGCAGGCGGCCATCCTTCGCGTAAAGCTGCGACATCTCGACGCGGGTAACGATGCGCGCCGACGTCTCGCTTCAACATACGCAAAACATCTTTCCGGCTTGCCCTCTCTGGTAGTCCCGACCGAGGCACCCGGTAACCACCACGTGTTTCATCTCTACGTGGTGCGGGTCGACGCGCGCGACGAGGTCGCAACGAGCCTTCGTGGGTCTGGGATCGGCACCCATGTTCACTATCCCCAACCGATCCATCGACAACCGGCGTATCTTGACCACGGGTATGCGGACGGATCGTTGCCGGAAACGGAAAACGCGTGCCGAGAGGTTCTATCCTTGCCGATGTATCCGGAATTGGCGGAGGCAGACGTGGCGCGGGTTGGGCGTATCCTGAGGTCGTTGATCGAGAAGCGGCCGACCCCTTAGCGACAGCCTCCCGTCCAAACCAGTCGCCATTGTTGATACGTACGCCTTTCACTACCTACGAACACAGTCTGTGCCGCAGATCGATTGTGGTTTCAAATACGCTGCATTGTCGTAAAAATCAACTAAACCAGCACCAAAGCGGCGATGTTCACACGCCGAACGACAACCGACCAGTGATCGATCCGGACTGACCGCATGAACCCAGCCGAGTATCAGGCCATGTACCGGGTAGAGGACACCCTCTGGTGGTACCAAGGCATGCGCCGAATCTCCTCTGTTCTGATCGGCGACCGCATGACACCCGGCAGCCGCATCCTTGACGCGGGTTGCGGCACGGGTGGAAACCTCGCTTGGATTGACGGGGATACTCCACGATTGGGCAAGCACCGGACAGGTTTCGGCGTTGACCTTTCTGAAAAAGCGATGGGGTTTTGCCAAGCACGCAACTTGGAAAGGGTCGCCCAAGCATCGGTGTGCGACCTGCCGTTCGCATCAGAGTCGTTCGATGGCCTGCTGAGCTTCGACGTGATCTACCACCTTGGGGTAACGAGTGATCTTGCAGCCCTTCGTGAAGCAGCGAGGGTCCTACGTCCGGGAGGCTGGGCCCTCATCCGTGTGCCAGCGTTTGATGCTCTTCTGAGTGCGCACGACGCCGCTGTCCACACTCGTGAGCGCTACCGGTTGGCATCACTTAAGGAACGAGTTTCCGCTGCGGGCCTCGTGATTGAGCGAGCGACGTACGCAAACACTTTGCTTTTCCCCATTGCCGCCATTTCCAGAATGATCCGGCGACCGTCACACGAACCCGGAGAGCCGTCATCTGACGTCCGCCCGGCGTCGGGCACAGCCCAGGCAATCGGCAGCCTAGCTCTTCGATTGGAAGCGCTCGCACTGGAACGAGCCTCACTTCCGTTCGGATTGAGTGCGATTGTCCTTGCGACCCGGCCTCGTGAGGTTCCCCGGTGACCCAGGGAACTGACCCAAGTGACGCCATTCGCGAGTCCCCGGAACCGTCACCATCACCTGCAAACGTGACCGGGGTTGAAGTTCCCGTCATCGCCATCGGCCCCGAAGAAGTGGCCACAACGCCGCTCGACGCTCATTTGCCCGACGACCGATCGTCGGACGGAGNNTCCACTTTGCGCAAGTCAGTAGAGTTCATATCTCACGCGCCTTCAGCAGTCTGGAGTGCGCTGACCCGTTCGCTGATTCTCGACACCTACTGTGTCATCGTCCTGTGGGCAATCACTTACCTATTCTTTGAACCGTCCCTTCGAGAACTCAGGATTGCCTACGAAAACGATACCCGGGTCTTCTACTACCCGATTTTCGTAAAACTCGGTGAAGCATGGCGGTCGGGACACCTTCAACTTTGGTCAACTGACATTCTGACCGGATATCCCGTCTTTGCCGATGGGGAGGCGGGAGTTCTCTACCCATTCCATCTCCTGGCGCTGATGTTCCTCTCTGTTGACGATGCATTTGTCTGGTTGCGACCCATCCGCTTCTTCCAGGGTGCGCTCTTCATGTTCGGGTTCCTCCGGGCAATCGGGACGGGTAGGTTCGGGGGCCTGATCGGCTCAATTACATTCGCGTTCAGCGGCTTCTCTGTCGCCCAATTGCACCATGTCAACATCGGCACCGGGTCGGTCTGGCTTCCACTTGCCCTTTGCTTTGCCGAGGTTGCCATCCGATCAACCGGCAGGACCCGCTACACATTTGCATTTCTGGCCTCGGTCCCGTTCGGGCTCCAAGGACTGATCGTCCACGTACAAATCCTGCTTCTTTCGGCATTCACGTTTAGCGCGTTCGTCGTCTACCGAGTGGCCGTCGGACCGGTCGGGACGGGCAAGGAGGTGGAATCATTTCTCCCAACCCGATTGCGTCTGGGCGCGTTCCGGTGGAGTACTTTCGGCAAATCTTCATCCACGACTTCGCGCATTGGAGTGGTCCTGACCGACTTTGGAGGAGGTGTGCTCCGGGGACTCACCTCGACCGCATTCTTCGTGGTTACCCGAATGTCTCTGGCGGGGCTAATCATCGCGATCGCCGGTGGGATCGGAGCTGCACTCTCTGCGGTCCAACTGATCCCGCTCTTTGAATTGGGAACCTACTCTTTCAGGGGTAGCGGTGTCGATTACTCATTCGCCACCGAATACGAATTGCCTGTAACCCACTTCCTGAGCTTCCTGCTCCCTGACGCGTTCATGACCACGTCCTGGCCGGACGACGCTCGTCGCTACTGGGGTCTGTGGTCGCGATGGGAGGTGTTTGGGTATGTCGGTCTCGTGCCACTTTGCCTCGCCCCGTTCGGGCTACTCGTCGGTCGGTCTCGGCTTCGCTGGTTCTTCGGCGCGATCGTAGTCCTCTCGCTCTCCCTTGCGGTCGGGGAGCATGCTCCGTTTGGGGCGCACAAGTTCCTGTCGTCGCTGCCGGGGTTTTCCGCGCTGCGCGCACCGGGGAGATTCGTCTTCCTAGCGACCATTGGATTGGCAGTCCTCGCCGCTATCGGCGCGGATGCACTTCGAACAGATTGGGTAATTCGCGCCGGATCAGCGTCGCTCGTTCGGACGCAAGCATGGCGCGCAATTCCACGAGCCCTCACATCCACGATATTGCTCGGCCTTGCCCAGCTCACCGCGGTGATTGCCCCTACCGCACTAATGTTCTTCTCAACGTATGCCATCGGTCACAAGGACGACGCGATGGCCTTCCTGCAACGCAACTTCGTTGTCATGCGCGGGTTTGACACAAAACTCACGATAGAACACCTGTACCAATTTGCACTTACTTCACTTGACATCGGACAACCGGCGGTCGCAAGGCAACTCGCCTTACTTCTGGGGGTCGTTGTCGTCCTGACGCTTTGGGATCGTGTGCGTTCGCTCTCGTATCTTTGGCAAGGACTGCTCGTAGTTACCCTGGCAGCCGACCTGATCGCGGTCGGGCAATCGTTTCATCCGACACAATCGCTTTCGGCGCTTAAGGACCCAGGTGACTTGGGAAGATTCGTTTCCACGTTACCCGGCATGAAGGCCGAAGGTGGCGCTCTGTTCCGGGTCTACACACAGAAGAACACTCGTGACGAACCCAATCGTCTCCTCCTTGCAGGCGTTAGCGAAGCGAATGGGTACTCCTCACTTGAACCGGATCGGCATAACCGATACGTCGCGGCTGCCTGGTACGCGCCGAACCGATTGCTTGACCTGATGGGCGTCAAGTACTTCGTCATCCGCAACGGCTTCTTGCCACTGCCTTCGTTCAACTTGACTTCCTTCAACACAGACCGCCCCCTGTTTTCAAGTACAGGCCAGAACGGATCCGGCACCCAGACCATTCGGTTCGACGGTGTCACCGGTGATTCGATCAGAATGGTGTCGACCCTACGGTGGGCCACAGGCGTCGCACAGGCCCAACCGGTCGCCAAACTCTCGGTGGTTGCCCGCAATGGATCACGCCAGGACTTTCAAGTCCTCGCGGGCGTCCACACCGCGGAGTGGGATTGGGAGCGCCCTGAGTTGAAGGGAAAGGTTGCGCATCAGCTCCCATCGACCGAAACGTTTGCACGCACCTGGAAAGAACTCGACGTTCGCAGCCGACCATCGGGTCAAGAGTTCCCCGCACACCTTTACTACGGTGAGTTCGCACTGGGAAGCGTGCAAGCTCTCGACAGGATTGAAGTTACTTTCCTCCATCCAACCGCCCAGTTCGAGCTCTACGGCCTCGCGGTCTTCAATGACACCACCAAGGACTTGGAACAGGCAGAGATTGCCAAGAACACCAAGTTCCGCAAGGTCTACTCAGATAAGGAAGCGGTTCTCTACGAGAACTCCGGAGTCCTTCCACGTTCCTTTCTTGTTCCGACGGCAGTAGTCACTGAAGCCGGGGATGAAACCCTGCAACGGATGTCGCAGGGAGATTGGGCGCCGGAACGAATGGCGCTCCTTGAGTTGCCAAACGATGAACGCGACGACGACGGAATGTCCCGGCAGAGCGACGCCGTCAACTCGGTACCGATGCACCTGCGTGATGCCATGCGTCGCCTTCCACCTCCAGCTCGGGCGGGCGATGCCGTGGCACCAGTGACATTCGACATCGAGCGACGCCGTTCAACTTCGGCAAGTGGGTCCGTAACCATCTCAGGCATCGCAAGCGAGACCGTCAACCTGACCGTTGACGCCCGAACCGAGTCGGTCCTCGTCCTGAATGATCTGTACTACCCTGGTTGGGAAGCGACTCTGGACGGAAACCCCACGCAAATCTATCGCGCGAATTACCTGTTCCGAGCAGTCATCGTTCCCCAAGGCCAACACATCATCGAGTACACGTACCGTCCCCGGTCGTTCCGACTAGGTCTCTCAATTACCCTGGGCGCAACATCAATACTTGTAGTAGGGCTAATCTTGCTTACCGTCCCGCAGATCCGGAAACTCTGGACCGAGAGAAAGCCTCTTGAGAGCCCAACTCCACCCGGATCGGAAGCACAGCCGGGTCACTGAGATGCCACTCGACGGCGGTGACATTCTGCGAGAAATTGCGTTCAGGTGGCGTTCGTTTGCCAAAATCTCCGCTCCCGCCTGGAAAAACTGCGCGGGAAGCTGGGCGCGACTAACTGAAACGCTGGACAGTGCCGGCGTCGAGGAGATCAAACACCTTCGAGCTCAATTCGGCCCAGACCTTGACGAATGGCCGAAACGACTAACGGTCCGAGAACTGCACGAAGCCATCTACCTAATCGACGTCCTCCAGAGGTACGCCATTGGGACGAACAGAGTAACCACCCCAGGGCTCGATGTCGGTTCCAAGAACGGGACTGCATTACCGGCCCTCGCAAACGCCGTACCGGGGCAGTGGGACCTCGTGGAGATTGATGCCCACCGCCGGTATGCGACGCTTGCGACAAGGCGTGCTCACGGGGTCCGTATTTCAAGACAATATCCCCGCTCACGCTTCATCGCCGGAAGCGTCACCGAACTGCCCGGTCCCTACGGCTTCGTGACATGGATCCTCCCATTCATTGACCCTGCACCGCTAGCCGCTTGGGGCCTCCCCAACCGGCTATACGAACCAGAACGACTTCTGGAACACGTGAAACGCATCATCGCGCCAGGCGGAACATTGTTTGTGGTGAACCAAGGCGAGGTGGAATATGACATCCAACACGGCTTGTTCCGTGCACTTGACATGTCAGCAACCCCGCTCGGAAAAATCGAAAGTGCCATCTCACCATTCAAGAGAGACCGCTACTGCTGGCGCTGGACCGCACCTGCTTGATCCAGATTATGTGAGGCTATACTTGCCAACTGAACGCGAAACTGTTCAAACTCCAGAACGCTGTTGAAACTTGCGTTCTAGAACAAATGTCCGCTACCATTCCGCACAGGAGTTGAAACAACTGTGCCAGAATTCGCCACCGCAACGATCAGCACCACCGAAACAACGGCCCGACCGCGTCGCGAGGAGCCTGGACCGATGACCGCGTCATCAAGTGGCAAGACAACTTCCCCAGCAACACTCTCAGCGGGCATCCTTGACCGAGGCGAGAAGGCAAGTGCTGACCGGCTCAAGGCGATAGACCTTGCAATCGGTCAGGCAGAAAAGCAATTCGGCAGAGGCGCGATCATGCGTCTTGGCGACAGTGCCGCCAAGATGCAAGTTGAAGCAATACCGACTGGCGCACTTGCGTTGGACCTTGTGCTCGGCATTGGTGGTCTGCCTCGCGGACGGATCGTCGAGATTTACGGGCCCGAGAGTTCCGGGAAGACCACCCTTGCACTACACGTTGTTGCATCCGCACAACGCATTGGCGGCATCGCGGCCTACATTGACGTTGAACACGCATTGGATCCGGTTGACGCCCAGAACAGGTGCGGGGTCCGGATTGATGATCTTCTGGTGAGCCAACCTGATACCGGGGAACAGGCGCTCGAGATCTGCGAAATGCTTGTCCGGAGCGGTGCAGTAGATGTTGTAGTCGTGGACTCCGTCGCTGCCCTAGTGCCCCGAGCCGAAATCGAGGGAGACATGGGCGACTCCCAGCCAGGTTTGCAGGCACGCTTGATGAGTCAGGCCATGCGCAAGCTAACCCCAGCGATTTCAAACAGTCGGACCATGGTGATTTTCATCAACCAAATCCGCGAGAAGATTGGCGTGATGTTCGGGAGCCCCGAGACCACGCCCGGAGGCAAGGCGCTGAAGTTTTACGCTTCAGTCCGTCTTGACATCCGGAGAACCGACAACGTCAAAGTTGGTACGGAAGTCGTCGGAATGCGTGCAAAGGTGACCGTTCGCAAGAACAAGGTTGCGCCACCGTTCCGGGTTTGCGAATTTGACATCCTTTGGTCCGAAGGTATCTCTCGGACGGGCAGCCTTCTGGATTTGGGTGTTGAGATGAACATCATTAAGAAGGCCGGTGCGTACTTCAGTTTCGGCGACGTGAAGCTCGGCCTCGGGCGCGAAAATGCGCGCGAGTTTCTCCGCCAACACGGCGCCGTTGCGGACGAGATTGAAGCCGGGATCCGGGCAAATGCGAAAGCTGGCAAGGTAGCGGCACCCGCAGCGCCAAGCGCCGAGTAGACGAGTCGGTCTGAGAGAAGTGCGAGGATCCGCGATCTTTCGACCCAGCTCAGGCCAGACACCCAATCACTCACGGATATACTGAAACCGTGTTCGACATCGGTGTTCCTGAATTGGCGGTCATCGCCATTGTGGCGCTGGTCGTCCTCGGCCCGGAACGGCTTCCGGAAGTCATGCGCCAAGCCGGGAAGCTCTACAGACAGGTTTCGACTTGGCGTCAGCAGCTAATGGCGGATGTTCAGGAACAGATCCGGGCCGGAATGAAGGAAGTTGAGGAAGTCTCGGCGACCCTCAATTCTGCCTTCCAATTCGGCGAATCCAATTCAGGGGCAGATCCTTCGCTTCCACCCCCGCCCCTTCGTCAGGTGCCGGCCCTCCGGCTGCAACCTGCGAAGGCGTATGACGCCGGCCCATTCACACTTGCCGCGTGGTACCGGGACACATCGCCCGAAGTTGTGCTCGCTCCAGGACCCCATGGCACGCGTTCACGAGTGAATGTGCAAGAGGCGTTCGCACTCCCGCAGACAACTTCGGACCCATTGTTCGGGAATGCGTACGTCACCTCAACCGCGTCGCTGATTTCGCCAGTCCATCCATTTGATGACCCGTTTTCTGCTGGCGAACATCCCCACGAGCGTCGATCTGGTCCAGTGCAGATGATTGTCAGTCACGGCACCGTCGTCCAGGCATCCGCACCCCATGCGGAAAGGCTCAATCCGGTCGATGACCGGGCGCACCACGAGGCCACGGTCATATCGCTGTTTCGCCTCGGCGCGCACACACTTGAGAGTGCCGCAAGAACCCTGGACCTGTCGGCATCACAGTTCGAGAAGCGCCTTGCCGACCTTGACCAGGCAGTCCTTACTACCGCCTAGGCTTGTCTGGACCGGCTCGAGTGTGAAGAACCCACAACGCCAAGCGCGAGTGATCAAGGCACTTACATCCGCGCCACTAGGATCCGGGACATCAGATCTGTCTCACGATGTCCACGTGCCCCGTGATTCCTGCTCTAGGCGCCCAACAAACTGAGGGCCTTCTCCAACTGCGGGTCCTTGCCATCCGACATATTGGCACGAGTGACCTCAACGACCTCATCAGGCGCGACCCCAACCTTGTTGAGGGGTTCACCTTCAGGACCGATCAGCTTTCGGGTTGTAACCGTGACCGCTGAACCGTCAGGGAGACCAAACCGGGAAGCGACTCCAACGCATCCCGCCGTCTTGGTTCCCACTACACGTGCCACCTTGTATCGCTGGACTGCAACGCTAAACAACTCGGCAGCTGAAGCAGTACTGTCACTCACAAGGACAACCATCGGGACCTTGGTCCCGACAAACGTCCCGTCCGGTCCAAGAGCGATTCGGTCCCCCTTGCGTCCAACCTCAAACCCGAATGGTCCATCCTTCAGGAACTTGCTCAGGAACGAGAGGAAGACATTGAGGTCACCCCCACCATTCGTCCGTAGGTCGATAACTATTCCCTTGGTCGCCTTTGCCTGCATAGTGCCGATCGCACCAAGGGCCTCGCCCTGCGCCGAAGCTGAAAAACTGTTCATCCGAATGTAAGCGACGCGATTGTTGCCAACCAACCTCGACTCGACGGCCGCCTCAGAGATCGCAACTCGGTTGATCGCGATGTCACGAGGCTTATTGTCGGTAGCGTGGGCAATCGTCAGCTTCACTGACGAGCCCTCCTTGCCACGGATCCGCGCAGCAATCTCGTCAAGAGGCATATCGGACAGATCAACCCCGTCTGCCTTGAGAAGGGCGTCTCCCGGCTTGATCCCCGCCTTCCCAGCGGCACCGCCTTCAATGAGCTCGTACACAACTGCTGGTTCGCCGGACTTGCGTTTGATCCGAATGCCGATACCAGCAAACCGAATCGTCCCGTCCATCCGTTGGTTCTGTTCTGCAAGTTGGGCCGGCGTCGTGAACCCGGTATGGCAGTCCCCTATCTCCTTGACCATTCCTCGGATTGCGTCGTACGCAGCGGCCGACTGGCGTGGCGAGGTCGCGCCAAGTGACGCCGCCTGGGCAAGGTAAGCCGTCTGAAAGCTGTTCAGATCCGCCTGAGGATCTGCCCCGGTAAACTCCGGAGGGTCAACAACCGTTACGCCCGGAGGCAGTCCAGCCACGAAACCGTTCCAAGCGCCGGCTAGAAGCCTTGTGTAGTCAAGCTGCTCAACGTACTCGTTCAGGAAAACGAGCCATGCGTTAGCAATCAGACCAAGCCCTAGTTCCGGAGTAATCGGACGCAAGCCAGCATTTACGCCAGTCGCCGGAACGGGTGTCTCGATCGGTGCCACTACGGTCGGTGTCGAACCGACGTCGGAGGTCATCCTCGGGGTGAATGGGTCACTGGGGGCGCAACTCAGGAGAAATACGAGTCCCACGACAAG
>DDYL01000130.1:50925-57780 GCA_002347925.1 Chloroflexi bacterium UBA2235
TAATACCCGAGTACCGGGTTCAGATAAGAGTCAGGAAACTCGCAGCATCAAAGGCGCAGGGACTCTTAGGGAAATCAAAGGGGAACTGCAACGAGTTATGGGACCGCTCACATTGAGTAACTGGCGGGTCCCAAACACAAGGCCGTCGACGGTACGACGGCCCCTGGGCGATTGACTAGACGGATACCGCAGTACGGCGTGTCGTTCCCGAGGTCGCCAACTTAACGGCACGTGCCTTGACACGAGCCTTCTCACGGGTCTTCCGTCGCTTCTTCAATGCCACGCGTCGTCGCTTGTTCATACTCCAACCATTGTACAGTCTCGCCTTATGCAGGCCACCGAGAACGCTACAGTCGACCAGTTCGATGCTGAATCGTCAGCAAGGTTCGCATCATTGGATCGGTTGGCACGTGATGCGACGATGAACCGCAGTTTTTCCGCCGTCGCAATTGCGGTTGGCCGGCGCAGCGGCATTGCGTGGCAGTCAGTAAACGGGCATGCCGAACTCACGCCCGAGCCACGGGTCTTGCACGAAAATCACCGGTTTGACCTCGCGTCCCTCACCAAGGTGCTCGTCACCGTGCCTCTCGTCCTGCAACTGGTCGAAGCTGGCCACCTTCACCTAGGACAACGTGTTGCATCGATACTTCCGCAATTCGAAGCTGGGGGCAAGGATGCCATCACAATCGGTCAACTCCTGACCCACACTTCGGGCCTGCCCGCGCACGTACAGTTCTGGCAGACGGCAACCTGCGCATCGGACGTCCGGCGTGCCGTACTTGCAATTCACCCGGCCACCGCCCCTGATCTCGAAGTCGTGTACTCGGACCTGGGGTTCATGACCCTCGCATTCATCCTTGAGGAAATCACGGGACTTCCTATCGACAAACTCGCAGCGAAAAACCTTTTTGAACCCCTTGGGCTCAAAGGGACCGGCTTCTGCCCTGAGCAAGGTGCACCGTGCGTCGCCACTGAGGTCGTCGCGGAAAGAGGTGGAACGGTAGTTGGAACCGTGCACGACGAGAATGCACACGCCTTGAACGGCGTTGCCGGACACGCCGGACTGTTCGCACCAATCGGAGACGTTGCCCGACTAGCGATGATGTGGGCTCGTGAAGGCACCGTTGACGGCGTTCGATGCCTGAAGAGGGTTTCGGTGAAGGCCGCAATCAGGGATCACACCTCGTGGATCAGCCCACGTTCGGCGCGGGGCCTCGGGTGGGTCCGTAGCCCCAACCCGTTCTGGGCTCCCGCGGACCTCGCGTCACCCGCGTCGTACGGCCATACCGGTTTCACTGGCACTTCCGTCTTGATTGACCCAGAACTTGACGCATGGGTCGTACTACTTACAAATAGGGTCCACCCAACTCGCCACGGGGACAGCCCAACACGCATCCGCGCTCTGCGAGCAGCGGTACAAAACGCATCTATTGCCGCGCTCGTCAACTAGGCCAGAGGCTTACGAAGATCATTTCTAATCCCAAGGCCCTACGCGTCGTGCCCGCTCATACGGACACCCGAGTCCCGTAGGCGTCGCAACTGCACGTCAGGCCTATCGGCAATCCGGCGGCTCGAGCGGTCATCATTCGGCCAACTAAATCCCTCAGACATCACCACCCCGGCCTCGACGAGCAGCGTGGTGCACATGTCTACATCATCGACGTGGACATACTCGGCGCCAATGCCGCCATCTGGCGTCTGGTTGTGGTAGTTCCCCAGTGGCACGCACACCGCGCCAGTCGTGTATCCCGCAACAACGTAGGCCGTCGCCTCACAGATGCCACCACTCATCAGTTGGCGTTGGACCCTGAAATCGGCATCGCGCCCACAAATGCGATCGCGGGCGGCACGGAGGACTGCATCCCCTTCCGGGTGAAATGTGGTTGCTGCGTCTCCAACGCGAATTACAGGGCCCAGCCCCAATTCCGCACCGGGGAGTGCCCTGCTTGCTTCGATCGAGACCACCATTGCGTCTTCTGGAAGGCCTCGACGCCTCACAAGTGCGGCTACCCCTACCAATCCAACCTCTTCAGCACGAGTAAAGGCCCCGCATACGTCTAGGTCAACACCGGCAGCGGCGCTCCGTGCGAGCCACGCAAGGGTAATCGCGCACCCCGCGAGGTCGTCGGCGGCGGTCAGGTAGAGGAGACCTGTCTCTTCATCGAGGGCGACCGGCCCAGTGTCAAACACACCGAAAGCTCCAGCTGCGAGCGCCCCCGAAGCCGCTAGGTGCAACCCTACCCTCGCGTCCGCCACACCATCGAGCTCAAAAGCGCCAAGCACACAGCCGGCGACTTCTCGCACCCCGCGCGGGTCATCAGGATTGTCTGGATTGAAGAACCGAACCGGGACCGGAGTGGAGAAAGAATCTGCTCGTATCGAGCCAAGCAGATGGCCGACAAGCGGTTCGGTCGATATGACCTCGATTGCCGGGTGGTCCATGTGTGCGCTTACAATCAATGGGCGCCTCGAGGCACCCGAAGCGCTCGCGCCCCGATGCCACACGAACACGTTTCCATCGGCATCGTCGGAAACTTCAAGCCCAAGCCCCAGGGCAAACCCGACCACTCGATCAGCAATCCGATCCTCGTGGTAGGGCGCGGTCGGCACAGCCCCCAACCACGCCAAAATCTCCACAGCATTACTCGGGCTACCCGGAAATGCTTCGGGTTGAACCCGTGACAAAGCGCGACCTGTTCTGTTCTCCATGGCCCTCCCAGTATGACATCCCGCCAAGATGGGAGCCGGGAGACTTGCAACCCCACTTCATCGATACACTTTCTGACATCCAATGGATCAGAACGCCCGCTTGTGCGCAAAGAAACCCGTGTTCACCCGCCGGATGGCATTCTTCGGCGCCACCGCAGCTTCCTCTGGCATTGCATTGGCAAGGTGGCAGCGGGCATTAGCGTCCGATTTCGCAGAGCCGAAGGCAACCGGGTACGGCATCGACGAACTGCCAGTGGACGATACGACCGCGGCGATACGAGCATGCCTCGAAGCACGTTCGGATGCCCTGTCACGAGGTGATCGGAAAGCGTTTGTCGCGACGATTGATCAACGGAACCCTACCTGGCGTCGTATTCAGGGCGACGTGTTTGACCTTTCCGCGCGCGGTGGGTTGGGTGCCGCCGCATTCTATTCACCGGTCCGGGTTCAGGAGAAGCCATTTGGATACGTCAAGGCATTCCTTGAGGTGTCCCCGGCGCGGGGAATGGCGCCTGCCGAGCGCACAGCCTGGATCTTCTCGCGCCAAAGTGATGGCACGGTCCTCCACGCTGAGCCGACCAATGACGAGCTGGGTATGCGCCAGACGACAACCGTCGGAGGGATAGTGCTTTCCCATTACGAGTGGGACGCAGACATCCTCGACCGTGTCGCGTCAGTCGCACAAAGGGCTTGGGAGCGTGTCTCGTCGGTTATCGAGACCCCAGAAACGATCCGTCCGATCATCTCACTGAACCCCACCTACGCAGCACATTCCGGCCTTCGGGGCTTCTCCACTTGGGCCGCCTACCTCCCGGGGTCACGGACTACCGTGCTCTTGCGTTCACTCGAGTCGTTCGGGGCGGGGCCAGTCACAATGTCCGAGTCCGAGGATAGTCGCCTCTTGGTCCCGCTCACGCACGAGCTGACCCACTTGGCAAACGATTGCATTCTCTCGATTGTCAAGATTCCACACTGGATGTCCGAAGGACTTGCGGAGTATGTCGCCGACAACTTTCGGACACGCGAATTTGTGTCCGCCGTCGCGTCAAACCGCCAGTGGAGCCTTGACAAGGCTAGCGAGATCATCGAATGGGGAAGCGATGTTTCACGCGGTTACACCGGGAACGACGTGTCGCTTGCGTATGCACACGCATCTCATGGAACCCGGTACTTCATCGAGAGGTTCGGGATTGCCCGTTTCTGGGAACTCGCTCGTGAGTTCGCATCTTCCAGACGCTGGGCCGACAGTTTTCTCACGGTAACTGGCGTGCCATGGAACGATTTTGGCGCTGACTGGTTCCGTTGGTCAAAAGGCATATCCGCCGCGTAGCCGCATATTCGTTCACTGAAGCGGGCGTGGTCGGTTTAGGCGGCAGCTTTAGTGGCAAGTTGCCTGACCGCTGCTTCCAGGGTGTTGCGCATGAGGACGGCGGTGGTCATTGGCAGAGTTCCACCCGGGACCGGCGAAATCCAGCCTGCGATTTCTCGGACGTCATCAAATAAGACGTCACCCCGGACGCTCCCATCCGTGTCGTATGTCGTGCCGAAGTCCAACACGACTGCGCCCGCACCGACCATCGACCGGTCAACCAGCCCAGGGCGCCCGGCTGCCACGCAGAGGATGTCTGCCTTCCGGCATTCCTCGGCAAGTTCGCGCGTAGCCGTATGACAGATGGTCACCGTTGCACCCGCGCTCACCATCAGCATGGCAAGTGGTCGCCCGATCACAACGCTTCGCCCGACGATTGTCACGCGCGACCCAAGTAGCGGGATCCGATGATGTCGCAGAAGCTCCATGCCGCCAAGAGGGGTGCTCGGCACCAGCAGCGGATGGCCGAGCGCAAGCATGCCCGCATTGTGGGGAGTGATCCCGTCCACATCCTTGAGGGGAGAAAGTGATCCGGCTACCACCGAGGACGAGTACGGACGAGGGATCGGCATTTGCACAATCACACCATGTACCGACTGGTCCTCATTAAGTTCGTGAAGCGTGTCGCGCAAAACGTGGTCGTCTCCGTCCGCGGGGAGGGCAATGTGGCGGCACTGTATGCCTACGCGCCCGGCAACGCGCGCAAGTGCCCTGACGTACGCAGACGCAGATCGGTCGCCACCGGCCATGACAGTGACAAGCCCGGGAACATATCCATGTTCCGAGGCAAACGCGCGTACGCGATCAGATACAGCGGCGCGAAGCTCAGCTGAAGCCTCAACCCCGTCAAGGATGGAAGCAACCACTACCGGGCTCCAGTACTTCGTTCAGACCCGGCAACCAATGCGTTCATGCGCTGGCACGCATCGCATTCCAGGCAACCAGACAACGGCGCGTCCCTTCCTCACCGCCGGCAGAGAACGCTGAACCACCGGGGCGCTTGACCAGCTCATCGTCAAGGACAGCGTGAACACGATAGTGAGTCTCAAGCGACACATATCCCGCATATCCGTCGTGAATCAGTCGATCGAGTTGGCCCTGAACCCCGACATTGCCTTCACCAAGGACCGTCGCGACGTGCTTTCCGCCCTCGATCACGGCATCTTTCACGTGAACATGCGCAATGTGCGATTTGACCCGGTCGTAGCCGCTGGAGACCGCATCGTCTTCGCCCGACCAGAACGCATTGCAGGGGTCCCACAGTGCCCTGACAGTGGGCGTCGCAACCTCGGTCAGGAACGCATCGATCTCGGTCGATGTCGCAACATTGCACGTGTGTTCGTTCTCGATGATCAGTCGAACCCTGCCGTCAGCCGCGATGCGCGCAGCCTCGCGAAAGTGAGCCGCAATGTCGGTCATGCGCGAGTCTGGATGCTCGACCCGCCAGAACGTGAACGCCCTTACCAGATCCGTCCCGAGGGCATGAGCGGCATCAATGCATCGCTTGAGAATGTCGAAGTGTTCGGCAACTTCGCCAGGATCGTCCAGCGCGCACTTGAATACAGGTGACGCGAGTGACGCGATCGAGAGACCGTTTGCGACGGCCGTATCGCGGATGCGATTGAGTTGACCGACCGTCATCCGATCAATCCGTACATCCCAAGCCGTCCTGATCTCAAGGCCATCCAGCCGGAAGTCTCTCGCCATCTTGACTGCGACGTCGAAGTCCTGCGAGATTTCGTCGGTGATTACTGCGCGCTTGAACATACGGAGCAGTGTAGCCAAGGCACGCAACGGCGTGTTTCCTTCAGCTCCACCCAAACGGATCCTGTCGGCGTAATACCACCGAAATTCCGTGGCGTCGCCGAAGGACGTCCACCACCCTCCGATCAGTAACCGAGAGTTCCTGTGTGTGGGGCGAAGCGCCCCCGAAAAGGTCCCGCTTTTCCAATCGTCGGTCCAGAATCACCATCACCACGGCCGGAAACGCGACTGCAAGGAGGACCGCATCGGCAATTGCACCTTGAACCGGACGGGCATCCTGCTTGAGCACCGTGACCGTGACGGCAATCCTGACCGCCACACTGCCCGGATCATCCGCACCATCATCCCAATTGCCATCAGCAGCCGCGTCTTCACCGACGCCCGCCGTTGCGGCAGCAACGCCTTGGGTCACAACCAAGGTAGGAGCGACACGCAATCCGAGGAAGCTCGGAACCGACCACCGACCGTCTCGCGTCACCGTGATTGCTTGAGACGGACGTACAGCACCCTGAATGGCGCGTTCCGCGTCTGCCGCCAGAAAAACTTCACCCGCCCGTGCAGGATCAAACTCCCCCTCTTCAAGCGCGACAGTGACACGATTCACGAGCGCTTCGATGCCTTCGATTGAGCCTGTACGCCTTCCAACACCCTTGACGGAGGCACTATCGCCAACAATTCTCATGCGCTCATCGTATCCATCGGAAACTACGGATTGAAAACAGATTCTCGGGACGGCCAATCACCGCGGTGACGCTACACTTTGTCCATGGCCGATGTGACATGCGCGCGCTGTGAAAAGGTTGGACCTGCGCTCGACCACCTACCAATGGCCGGCGCGCGTGGCACCCTCGTTCGTTCACGCATATGTGTGCCCTGCTGGGAACTCTGGGTTGAGGAATCCAAGTTGCTCATCAACCACCACGGGATAGAGGTAGCCGATCCCCAGCAGCGAAAACGCCTCTACCCGATAATGGCCGAATTCCTGAAACTCCCGGAACTGTGACCGGGTCGAA
>DDYL01000130.1:57847-61742 GCA_002347925.1 Chloroflexi bacterium UBA2235
AGCAACGTCAGTCACGACGCTTGTTCGTCGTTAGAGTGACCGAACCGCACCCAGAGGGGTGCGAAGTTCCCGAGGAGAATGAGTGTGCTGCGGATGCGTCTAACGCGGACCGGTGCCAAGAAACGGCCGAGCTATCGCGTGATTGTGACCGAGAGTGAGTTTCCGCGCGAGGGCCGCCACGTGGAAATCATCGGCCACTACGACCCGATGACGTCACCTGCCACGGTGAAAATTGACACCGACGCCGCAGTCAGGTGGCTCCGCAATGGGGCACAGCCGTCTGATCGTGTGCGTATCCTCCTCCGCCACGCGGGAATACTGAAGGCTTGGGAAGAGGCGCGTTTGGCTGACAAGCGTGCGGCGAAGGCCGCTGCTTCACAGTCTTCCTGAGGCACGTCAAGACATGAAGCCACTCGTCGAATTCATTGCCCGAGGCCTTGTCGACGAACCCGATGGGGTGGACGTTCGGCAGCGAGACGTGGGTCGTACAACGGTCGTGGCGCTCACGTGCGCTCAAGGCGACACCGGCAAGGTCATCGGCAAAGAGGGACGCGTTGCCAAGGCGATGCGGACCCTTCTTGCTACTGCAGCCACCCGGCGACGTCGCCGCGCCATCCTAGAAATCAGTTGATGGCCCCCTCGCCATCGAACCGGGGCGTGCCAACCGCTCGCCCCGGGACTCGCGTCCGTTTGGCGCGTCCCAAAACTGGTTCCGCGGTTCGCCAGTCATCAGGTGGCGGGCAAAAAATTGGGCAAGGTATCGGGGAAGCCGAGGTTTCCACAGCACCCCAAATAGCGAGCCAATCCAAATCATCGACGAAACCCGGTCCGACAACTTCGCCAGGATCCGGTCCTCGACGAACCACCGTTTCCTCGCGCCGTCCCGCATCTGTGGAAACCCCCGATGGATACATTGCGGTAGGCCAGGTGATGGGTGCGTTCGGACCGCTTGGCGACCTGCGAGTGCAAGCATTTAGCGACCGCCCAGGCAGATTCAAGGCGGTCCAACGGATATTCGTCGGACAAGCGCTTACCCCGGCACGGATCTTGCGACGAGGAGTTCATGGGATCGGATTGACGTTGCGCCTTGACACCGTCACCACCCGCGAACGCGCCCGCGCGCTGTTCGGGGAGTACCTTTACCTGCCTGACGCAGAGTCGATCAAGCTTCAGCCTGGGGAGTACTTCATTCACCAACTCATCGGGCTCACGGTGGCCGACGAAGCGGGCACAGAAATCGGGAGACTCACCGAAGTCATCCAGACCGGCAGCAACGACGTGTACGTTGTGAATGGCCCCAAAGGTGAAATTCTCCTGCCAGTCATTCCTGACGTCATCAAAACCGTCGACCTTGATGGCCGCTCAATGACTGTCCACCTGCTTCCTGGTCTCATCGACGACTAAGTTCCGCGAACTCCCAGAGTTCCAGGACTGGAACGGCGCCACGGGAGAGTGGCAGCAAATGCGTATCGACATCCTGACACTTTTCCCAGACATGGTGTCCGGCGCTCTGAACCACAGCATTGTTGGTCGGGCCATCAGGTCGGGAGTGGTGGATATCCGCGTCCACGACCTCAGGCAGTGGACGACCGATCGGCACCGCACCGCGGATGACGTCCCCTTCGGCGGTGGCGCAGGCATGGTCCTCAAGGCCGAGCCGCTGATGCAGGCGATATCAGACATCTGCGACGGTCCACTCACCGAAAGAGCCGAGCGCATTCTTTTGTGCCCGCAGGGAGACGTGCTTTCCCAGGCCACCATTGCCCGGCTTGCTGCGCTACCGTCGATTCTCTTGGTTTGCGGCCATTATGAAGGCATTGACGATCGTGTCCGCACCTCAATGATTGACCGGCAGGTGTCCGTGGGTGACTTTGTTGTTTCGGGCGGTGAGCTGCCGGCGCTGATCCTGGCGGATGCAATCGTGAGGCTTCAACCCGGCGCACTGGGCTCTCCTGAATCGGCGGTTGACGAGAGCCACACGGCCGGCCTGCTTGAATACCCGCACTTCACCCGACCAGCTACCGTCGACGGGCAAGAGGTGCCACAGGTGCTCAGGTCAGGCGACCACAAGGCAGTTGACGAGTGGCGCCGGATGCAGTCAATTTCGCGGACCCGAGAGCGCCGACCCGACATGTATGCCCGTTGGTGGGTTGCCCTACAGGTTCGTAGAAGCATGGAAACCCCTGCGATGCCGAAGCGAACCAAGCGCGCCGTCTCTCGCGCTAGGCCGGAGATGTCGGGTGGTACCATTGATGTTTAGTGAGGCGAGGCAATGCTTCGTCAGGATCATTCATCTGTCGCACGTAGACGGCGGTACCGTGCCGTCATGCGAGTGCGCACTCCGCGGAGAGATCGACCATGGCGAACGTAATCGACGAACTCAATCGTGAACAGCTGCGAACCGATGTACCCCAGTTTGGCCCCGGCGACACCCTCCGCGTTCAGGTCAAGGTGACCGAAGGCACCCGTGAGCGCCTTCAGGCCTTTGAAGGTGTGTGCATGCGCTACCGCGGTGGCAGCGTCCTGACCCGCTTTACCGTTCGCAAGATTTCCCAGGGCATTGGTGTCGAACGCACGTTCCTGCTCCACTCGCCAAAGATTGAGCGGATCGAAGTCGTGCGCCGGGGCAAGGTGCGTCGTGCGCAACTCTATTACCTGCGCGGGCTTACCGGCAAGGCAGCGCGCATCAAGGAACTCCGACGACGCTGAGACCAGCGATCAGCGACCTTTTTCACGAGGACACCCTGATCCGTCGGGGTGTCCTTTCATTTGTTGGCGTCGACGAAGTTGGACGGGGTGCATGGGCTGGCCCGATCGTCGCGGGCGCCGCGGTTCTCAATCCAGTTGTGTATGCAGACCGTTCCCTGCTATCGGCCGTAGATGACTCGAAGCGCCTGAAGCCGGGGAGACGCGAACAGCTCGTCACTCAAATAGCCAGCCTTGCGACCGTTGCCCTAGGGTGGGTGGATCCAGCGTCGATTGACGCAATTGGCATCGCCCACGCCACTCATCAAGCGATGAGAGCCGCCATTGGGGCGCTTTCGGCATCCTCCGCGGATGCAATGATTTGCGGCAACGGATGGTTTGGGCGAAGGGTTTCCGGTGACGCAATCACGCCTACGTTCGTCCTCGTTGACGGCTACCGGATCATTGGGACAAGCCTGCCGCAACAGCCCATCGTCCGTGGAGACCGTAGCTGCCTCTGCATTGCCGCTGCTTCGATCGTCGCCAAGGTGGCGCGCGATCACTTCATGTCAGATGTCGGCGACTGCTACCCGGACTTCAAGTTCGCCGACCATAAGGGCTATGGAACGCTCACCCACTTCAGAGCACTTCGGGCGCACGGCCTGACCCCGCTTCATCGACGAAGTTTCCAGCCGATGAAGTACCTGGCCGGCCGGAATGATTATGTCCGAGGGCTCCTGCCACCGCCTGCGAGCGGGCGAGGAACAATCAGCCAGACAGTGCAACTCGACTTTCTGTGAAGCTCGACCTAAGTGCCCGGCACACAGCGAGCCTCTCACCGTGCGAATATGGCAACCGTGCCTCGTCAACCTGCAATTCCTTCGCGACTGACTCCGCGCCAACGGACCGGATACGTCGGTGAGACCGTAGCCGCGGAGTTCGCGCTCTCCCGTAATTGGGCAATCGTTGCCAGGAACGTGAGGGTGCCCTCGGGCGAAATTGACCTTGTGGTCCGGGATGGCGAGGTGCTGGTAATTCTCGAGGTGCGGACCCGACGTTCTGCATCTCACGGGACAGCCGCAGAAAGCGTGACCGCCGCGAAACGTCAACGAATGGCCGCATGCGCGTTCGAGTACCTGGACCGAATCGGTATGCATCCGGACATAGGACAATGGCGGATTGACCTTATCGCGATCACGCTTCTCCCCGG
>DDYL01000130.1:61808-62228 GCA_002347925.1 Chloroflexi bacterium UBA2235
GGCGCACGGGCCCTTGCAATCCTGGCAATGGCAGTCGCAATCGGTTCCGGCGCATGGTGGCTCGTTGGCACGACCGGTTCGCCAATGATTGGCATCGGGTTCATTGCGTTAGGTGTCGTACTTAGCGGAACCCTTTATTGGTTCATTCAACTGATGTACATGATTGGCGCGCCACGGTAGTCACTGGATTGTGGCGGCAAGAGCACGTTCAAGGACGGGGCGCGCAAGTGGCGCGGCCGCTTCGGCACCCCACCCTCCGAATTCCCGCAACACCACCACAACCACACGTGGAGCGTCGAGCGGGGCAATACCAACAAACCAGGCATGATCAGGTTGCCCGGGCACACTCTGTGCCGTGCCGGTCTTGCCACCAACGCGAACTCCCGGTATGGCTGCCGCTTTGGAGAAGCCCTCCTCAAC
>DDYL01000175.1:0-2986 GCA_002347925.1 Chloroflexi bacterium UBA2235
GGAATTTCGCGGAGGTGGGTCGTTTGGACCCCCAACCGTTCTGCCGCCACCCTGACTTGCGTCTCGGTCGTCTCCGTCGGATGAGATACGATTCATATGCGGGACCAAAGGGGCACACCACTGTCTTTGTTGCAGAGGTGGGCCTCACTAGGGATCAGCCTGCTCGTGACGCGCACACCAGAACTTGGTGACCGATGACAAGGATGGACCCTCGAACCTTTCATCCGCAAAGCGAGGGCGCAGTGCGGTCGGCGCGAGTTCACCGTAGGCCAAAACACGCCGACACGTTTCTCGCAACTGCAGCCATGTGGGCAGGCCTGTTGGTAATGGGGTCCCAGCACCTTGCGAACAGGTTTGGCGCCTTCACGCGCCACCGTATTTCGGAATTGGGTAGGACAACGGGTACACAAGGTGGAGGTTCAGGCGGTGCCCAAGGGAATTCTTGGATTACATATGTGGTGCAGGCTATCTTCGGTTCACAATCCACTCGAAATCCCTCAATGACAAAATCGCCCGTTGGCACTGCTCGTTTGGCGGGCATGCTCGGGGCTTGTCTTATCGTGGGCTTCGCCGGAGTAACGGCGGTTCGCTCGGACGCGATACACGTCCCTGGAACAAGAACCATGGATGCGATTTCCTCGCGCATCCGTGGCAGTTTCCGAAGTGCGGAAGCGTCCTACGTTCCGCCTCCGTCGGCGCGCACGCCATCAAAAGTTGTCAATGAGGCGAACTCGCCTGTCGAACCAAACCGTGATGCACCCGAAACAGAGGTGCCGGGGGCCAGTCTGCCTCCGCCTCCGCCATCAGCGCGAATTGGTCCGGTCACCCACGTGTGGCAGACATGGAACAACTGCGGTCCTGCCACAGTGACCATGGCGCTCTCAACCTTTGGTAGGGCAGAGAGCCAGGCAGCAGCGGTGAACTTTCTCAAGACAAGCAAGGATGATAAGAACGTCGACCCGTCAGAGTTGGTGTCCTACGCGCGCGCCCGCGGTCTGAACGCTGATTGGCGTGTCGGTGGCGACCTCGTAATTCTTAAGCGCCTCCTTGCCGAAAGCATTCCGGTGATCGTCGAAGTCGGTTTCAACCCTGATGGCAAGGATTGGATGGGGCATTATCGACTGCTTGTAGGTTACGACGACGGCACCGCCCGTTTCACCGCGTACGATAGCTATCTCGCACCTGGGGTCAACGTCCCGCAGCCTTATGACAAATTCGACAGCGACTGGCGAGCTTTCAACCGCACATTCATTCCGATCTTCAGACCAGCGCAAGCGGCCGTTGTGGTTGCAATCGCAGGTTCTGCAGATACTGAACCGCAGCACCTCAGGGCGCTAGCTACCGCGTCCAGGGAACTCGCCGAAAACCCGAAGGACGCGTTCGTCTGGTTCAACCAAGGTATGAGCCTAACCTCGCTTGGTCGCACCGCGGAAGCCGCCGAATCCTTTGACCAGGCGAGGCTTCTGAAACTGCCTTGGCGGATGCTCTGGTACCAGTTCGGCCCCTTTGACGCCTACCTCGCCGAGGGTCGGTTAAATGATGTCCTCACCCTTGCTAACGCGAACCTTGCTCAAACCTCCGACCTCGAGGAAAGTCACTTCTTCAAGGGGCGGGCTTTGCAAGAATCCGGGCGATTTGCCGAAGCCCGCGCCTCGTACCTGCGCGCTCTCGCTGCAAACAGCCGGTACGTGCCGGCCTACCATTACCTATCGACGCTCCCGAATTAGGCGGGTCGGTCGAAGGTGGTCGGCCCAGGTAGACAAGACCTTCACTTCCAGCGCGAAGCCTCAGGGTCCTCGGCATCAAACGCCACCGAGGCGATATCCCGCCAAAGCTGGTCGGGGATCACCAAACTGGCAAGTTCTACCGTCTGGTCAATGCGTTCCGGTCGGGTCATTCCAATGATTGTCGAGGTGACCCGCGGGTCACGCACGCTGAATTGCAGCGCAACAGCGGCCAACGGCACCCCGTGGGATTCGGCGATTGCTGAGTACTCCCGGGTGCGCGAAACCATCACGTCGGAAGCAGCCTGGTAGGCATACCGCGCATACGCGTCTGGCCCCTTCGCCAGCATGCCACTCCCGTAGGGTGCGGCATTAAGCACTGCTACTCCCCGCGCACTCGCAACCTCGAGCAACGCCTCTGCACTCCGGTTGAGAAGCGTGTACCGGTTGTGGGTAATGACTGCATCAAAAGCACCCGTCTCCACGTACCGGATCTCCTGGTCAATTGGGCCTCCCGCCACCCCAATGACCTCAATGACCCCCTCGGCCTTCAACTGCTGAAGAACATCAAGTGGGCCACCCTTCGCCATGATGTTCTCAAAGGTCGTATGCTCAGCATCGTGAAGGTGCACAAGTTGCAATGTGTCCACCCCAAGCAACCGGAGGCTCCTCTCGACTGAGCGTCGCATCTGGTCACCGCTGAAATCTCCAGTGGTCAGATCCCGGTCTGCCTTGGTTGCGACAACTACCCCATCCGGGATCCCGCCACACTCCCGTATGACCAATCCGATCCGGCGCTCACTTTCGCCATCGCCGTATGACGCCGCGGTGTCAATGAAATTGATCGGACCCTTGAAACTCGCGCGGACAGTCTCGAGGGCGCGGTCTTCGGGAACTGAGTATGCGAACGTGTCGGGCATGTCACCAAGCGGAGCACATCCCACACACAAGTTTGTGACTTGCAGTGACGTCCGCCCTAAAGGAGATAAGTGAAGCCACTTTANNCGCAACGCGGTCCTGTGTGTGCCGGGTCAGTGTACGCACGGTTGTGCCACAATGCCCCGACGAGTGTCCGTGGGGAACACCTCGGTTGCCCGCCAGGGCGTTAATTCCATCAAGTTGAGAGGTTGGGGGGAGCGACAATGGCTACCAGTGAAATGACGACCATCGGCACTTCAAGCGGTGTACGTGCAGTCTTCAGTGCTGCCGAAGTGCGCTCATTCATCAAGGATGGCTTTGTCATCGCACGGCAGTTCTTTTCA
>DDYL01000175.1:2993-8067 GCA_002347925.1 Chloroflexi bacterium UBA2235
AATCTGGAATTGCCCGGGTGTTTCAAGCGCCTGGCTACGGACGATGCAACCGATCCGCTGCAGGCCTACCCTCGCATGATGCACCCGCATCGGCATAGCAGTGTTCTCCACTCCTTCTTGCTTCATCAGAGACTTGGCGCAGCCCTCGAACAGCTCCTCGGAGAACCTCCCATCGCAGCCCAATCAATGTTCTATTGGAAACCGCCCGGAGCCCGTGGCCAAGCGCTTCACCAGGACAACTTCTACCTCAAGGTCCACCCCGGAACGTGTCTGGCGGCGTGGGTTGCCATCGACCCTGCCGACCGCGAAAACGGCGGCCTGAACGTCGTTCCCGGCAGTCATGACATGGATCTCTTTTGCCCCGAAGAAGCTGACCCTGAAGTGAGTTTCACGCGGGAGTTCGTTCCTGTTCCGGCAGGACTGGTGCCAGTCTCGCCTAACCTCGCTGCGGGGGATGTCCTGTTCTTCGGAGGCAATCTCATACACGGTTCAGAACCAAACCGAACATCCGACCGGTTCCGGCGCAGTTTTATCTGCCACTACCTTGGTGAGTCTGCGCGCGAACTCAGCCGCTGGTACCGACCGATCTACCGATTCGACGGAACCGAGGTCAGCGTTGATGATGCGACCGGCGGTGGACCGTGCGGTGACGTCGTGGTTGCTGGCCCGCATTGACCCACGATGGCTGAATCTCGACGGTATCTCCAGAACCTGAATTCGTCGCAGCGCCAGGTTGCCACACGTCCGGACGGGCACCTCCTTGTCCTCGCGGGTCCCGGGGCAGGGAAGACTCGCGCCCTCACCGCCAGGATCGGACATCTACTCATCGCCCGGCAGATCCCTGCCCGCGAGATAACAGCAATCACGTTTTCGCGTCGCGCCGGCGCAGAGTTGCGGGAGCGAGTGGCCACGATGCTCGCATCCGGGGTAGGCAAAGCGGTCCGCTCCGGAGACGCGACCGACGACACAGTGCTACGACCTGCCGTCTGGGCCGGAACATTCCACGCATTTGGCGCGCGGATCCTCCGTGCGGGAGGGGCACGTACCTTCGGGCGCACTCGTGACTTCTCGATCTACGACGATGACGACACCGAAAGAACGGTGCGACGTGTCCTCAATGCACTTGGCGTTCGAAGTGGCAGCACCAGGGAGAGTGACACCGGAACCGAAGCGAATGAAACGTCGCGGACCCGTTCCGACGTCGTCGCGAACACCATCCGCGCCATCTCACTCCTCAAGCGAACCGCGGGCGGTCTTCCCAACAAGGCGACAGCATCCGACGAAATGAATGCGATTTTCGGGGCCTACGAACAGGAACTGGCCCAGGCGAACGCATTCGACTTTGACGACCTCGTGTCGCTGTCTGCCCTCGCACTCGGTGCCGATGACGAGCTTCTTGGACGTGTCCGTGCTCGCACTCGGCACCTCCTAATTGACGAGTTCCAGGACACCGATCCTGCGCAGGAACGCCTGATCGCCCAACTCAATGCGCCAGACCTGTGCGCGGTTGCTGACCCAGAACAAAGCATCTATGCATTCCGCGGAACGAGCCCGCTGGTTGTGGAGCGCTTCCTTGACACGTGGCACCCCGCAACGATCATCCGCCTTGAACAGAACTACCGGTCCACCCGGCGCATCGTCGCGGTCGCGCAGCGACTGCGTGACGCATCACCCGCATCAGCGTTGGCCGAAGCTCAATCTTCAGGGCGAGACGCCTCCAGCCGAAACCAACCACCGCGACTGCGCCTCTGGACCGAAAATGCAGTTGGCGATCAGATCAGATTCTGGACGACGAACCATCCGGACCGAGAAGCCTCGTTGATCGTCGCCGATATCGAGAAACGACTCCGCGATGGTTGCCCTCCGGAAGAAATCGCCATCCTGACCCGCACCCATGCGCAGATGCGCCCTATTGAAGCGGCTTTGCTCAAAGTCACCGACTTGCCATTCGTTATTGTGGGTGGCGTGGCCTTCTTTGGGCGGGAGGAAGTGCGTGACATCATGGCGTACCTGCGGGTTGCACGAACGGATGACGACGCAGCTGCATTCTGGCGGATCATCAACACCCCGCGCCGGGGCTTGGGCCCCGCGATGGTCATCGCGATTGGTCGTGAGATGCTCGCGCTCGACCCGTCCACTCGCAACCCGCTTTGCGCCCTGCGTCGACTGACCGCAGATGGTCGTGCACCCGAGGGTGGGTATGACCTCCTTGCACTCATTGATGAGCTTCGGGCGCAATTCGCCTCTGGTTCCACCCTCCCGAATCTTGTCCGTTCAGCGATCGAACTAACAAAGTACCGTGACCACCTATCCCGTACACATCCCGATGACGCGCGAGAGCGCGGGCGTCGGCTCGACACCTTGACCGAGCTCGCGTCGCGCCATTCCGACCTTCGCCTCTTTCTCGACGAAGTCGTCCTGTCCACCCAGGTAGACGGTCCACGCGAGGACATCGGTTCAGTCCGCCTTTCGACCGTTCACGCAGCAAAGGGCGCGGAGTTCGATCACGTCTACATGCCAGGTTGTGAACACGGCGTCTTTCCGTTGAAGTACCAGCCACCGCAAGCGGGAAGCGACGACCTGGTGTCGGCGTTCATGGCCTCAGAAAACCCGGGACCGGCGCACCTGGCTGAGGAGCGCCGGGTCTTTTACGTCGGCACGACTCGGGCTCGTAACACGCTCACGCTTTCGGCGTGCACATTTCGGCAAAACCGTCGGGCCGCGCCATCGCGGTTCCTCACGGAGATTGGGTCCGACCTGCTTGTCCGGTGCGACCCCGGCACGTCCAACCCAGTGACAATCCCATCTTCGACTGTTCAAAGAACCAGCGCAAGGAACTCGCGCCCCGTTTCCGACTTGCCACAGGCGTAGAATCCGCTAAATGACCGTTGGCATTACCCCGAAGTCGCCGAGCGAGCCGCAATGATCGTGAGGGCGATCCTTGCGGTCGGGGCGTCAGTTTGCACGACAGTGTTCGCGCGGTTCATGCGTTCCGCCGTGGACACGTACCCTTCAGGCAGGGTCCCCGGCGCAGCCGCATCATGCGAACCATCCGCGGTTCATGCGCAGTCACGGCTTGATGGAAATCTGGGGTGGCGTATCGCTCACTGGTGGCTTGCGCGACAGTCGGTCGCGCCACTCCGACGTCGTCCAGGCCTCCGGCAGCCCACGATCCTTGTGCTTGACCACGGCCCGGGAGGCCTTGTTGGTGCGATTGCAAACGCTACCGCCCGCGACACCACGATCATTGCAAGCGACGGCACTTCAGGAATGGGTGCGTTGGCGCGTACTCGCGTCAAGGAAATTGCCGGGAGATTTGGTCTGGACGCGCGGGTCGCGTTCGTAGAACAATCCAATCACGCGTTTCCCGTAGTGCACGGGTCGGTCGACCTTGTTATCAGTTCAGGTGGACTTCACAACTGGCCAGAGCCAGAATGGACATTCGCGGAAATCAGGCGAGTCCTCACTCCGTCTGGGAGGTTTGTCGTCGCCGACGTGCGCCGCGACCTCCCCATCAGCATCTGGGTCCTGATCCGTGCTTGGCAGCTTGTGATGTCACCTGCACCGCTATCGACACTCGATGAGCCTTCGAGCAGCATCCGCTCATCCTATACCGCCCAGGAACTTGAATGGTTGGCGGCACGCGCGAAACTTCCGGAATTCAGAACATTCGTTTGGCCCGCCTGGCTTATTCTGGAACGCAACGTTCACCCGTAGGCACGTCAGGTCTTCGAGCCTTCGATCTCTTGCGACCAAACCCGGATGCCCCTATGCAAGGCCCTCAAAGGTATGCGTCGGCTGACGCGACGCTTGGTCGGCCTCTTGCCTAGTCGTCACCGCGGCGAATGCGGCTGCGTGAGCTAGGAAAAACACCACGAGCGCGGGAACCACCCCGATCACGAAGACAATCATCCCGGACGCAATCAACAAGCCACCGGCAATGGTCACACCCGCAAGCAGGCGTACTGATCCCCGGCTCCTCGACCAACTCACCGCCGCCGCTTCAAGAGGCCCGCGTCCTTCATCAATCACCAGGTAACTCATGAGACTGAGGCGCACGCTCACGATGAACGGCGGGATCAACACCGCTACCAGGCCGATCAGCAATCCTGAAAGCTTCAGGGGACCAATCGTTGTCAGGAAAGCGGTCACGTCTCCCTCGGCAAACCGCGTGCCTCCCAACGGCACCACTCCAGTCATGACGACTACGACGAACGCGATGCCAACCGGCAGACTGGACAGCGCGACCAGAAGTGCCTGCACAAGCGAACTCATCGCGGTCACGAATAGGCGACCACGATATGGCTCGAAAAGATCGCCCACGGCTGCTCCCTGGCCTCGCACGACCCTGAGGCATACGTACTGCCAGCCGTTAGATAACGGGGTGACGACGAGCGCCTGGGTGGCAAGGTTGCACACCGTTGCAATCGGGGAAACCGCTTGGGTCTCGCCGATCGCCTGCAGGGCAAGGCCAACAACCCATCCGACCACCGACCCAATGATCACCGCCAGGGTCCCGGCGACGAGCAATACCCCAAAGGAACCCCCGAAGCTACGGAAAGCACGGCGGTATGCCCCGGCTACCGTCGCGTCGATGATCACTTCGTCAAGGTGGGTCCCAACCAAACTGGATGGGTGTCTGGATCCGGACGATGCACTCGAAGCGAACCGATCCTTATTGGATGGAAGCACTCGTTCGGGGGAAGCCGGTGGGGCAACCACCGCCGACTTCGCAGCTTCTTCGCTTGGAACTGAGGCATCGCGCCACGACGAAAGCCCTGTTGATGTCACGGATGCAGGCACGTTTGCGCCTCCCCGCCGATCCGGGGTCACTCCGGGTTCTTCAGGAGCGCGGGGCACAACCAATCCGCAACTCCAACACGCTCCCGCAATCTTTGGGAGCTCGGTTCCACATCCCGCACACTTCACTGACTACTGCCCCATCTTGGCGCCGTTTTGTGGCGCGTACCTACCCTAGGTTCCCGAACCTGATTGGTGTTCAGTCGATTTCGATCCCGTCGAGGCGCTCACAATACCCTCGCTCACGGAATGTCCCCAGACCGTCTGGTGATTC
>DDYL01000065.1 GCA_002347925.1 Chloroflexi bacterium UBA2235
CCCCCCCGTGAGGATTACCTTCCCCGCGAGTGACCGCGTTGGGTCAGGGTCCTGGCACACGTGACGGTTGGAGATCCGAGCCGCCGGTACTGTCCTGGGGCCAGTTTGCAAGAGAGGCGTGAGAAACGATGTCAAAGTACCGAGTGCTCCTGACGGGGAACCATTTCCGCCGAACTGACCCCGCGCACGAGAAGCGGTTGGTCGATGCTGGCTGCGAAATCGTGATGAGCCCGTACGGGCGATCCGCAACGGAGTCCGAACTCATTCCGCTCCTCGAGGGTGTGGATGCCGTGCTCGCGAGTACTGATCACTTCACGAGGGCGGTTTTTGCGGCTTCGCCTCGCCTGAAGATCGTTGCGCGGTGGGGGGTTGGCTATGACGCCATCGACGTTGACGGCGCGACCGAACACGGTGTCTGGATCACCACGACCCCGGGTACGAATGAACACTCGGTAGCCGATGCGACCATGACGATGATTCTTGCGATTGCGCGGGATGTCGTCGAACATGTCGAGACGACGCGCGCGGGCAAGTGGGAAAGGCTGGTCGGGGTCGAATTGCTTGACCAGACCATCGGTGTTATTGGCTTCGGACGCATCGGGCGTCAGGTCGCAATTCGGGCGAGTGCGTTCGGGATGCGCGTCCTGGCTTATGATCCGGTCTTGTCCGATCAGGCAATCCGCGATGGTGGTGCGGAACCTGCGACGCTTCAGGAAGTGCTGCGTCAGGCCGATTGGGTGACGCTCCACGCCCCATCGATGCCTGAGACCCATGACCTCATTAACGCCCGGACATTGGCGATGTGCAAGAAATCGGCATACATCATCAATACCGCCCGCGGTGACTTGGTGAATGAGGACGACTTGGCGGAGGCCCTGCGGTCGGGAACCGTTGCCGGGGCGGCCCTTGATGTCTTCAAGACCGAACCGATCAAACCGGACAACCCCCTGCGGTCCCTGCCGAATGTATTGCCGTTCCCGCATATCGCAGGTATCACGAAGCAATCATCGGAGCGGATGTCCGCAATGTGTGTCGATAACATCCTGGCGGTCCTGGCCGGGCATGCCGCTCCCACGCCGGTGAATCGTCCGGCTACACCCAGGCACTGACCCGTGAAGGACCGGTTGGGACGGGTCATGAACGACCCGTCGTTCGTCTATGGCGAGGTTTACGGACCGATGATCACGGTTGAGCGGTCAATCGTGTTGCTTCAGGTCCGCCTCGCCCAACTGCCACCCGAGACCCTGACACTGGAGTATCTCGACGAACAGTACTCCGCGCTCCTGAAGACATTGGTGTCATCCGGATTGTGCGTTGTCACATCGTTTACCCAGCCGACCATCGAGAAGACCATCTGGTTTGCGCACCAGCGCTCACAGATTGACCGGTTTCGGGAATAGACTTGTTCATGACTACCACGAGCACCCAGTACATCCTCGAACTCCTGCCGAATCCCCCGGAGCGGGTGCTTGGGGAACGGATGGAGGCCAACCAGTTCACCTATGGCCCCAGCGAGATCCTTGTCGCGCGCCAGCCTGGTGGCAGCGGCGACATCGTCGGTGCCGTCCGACTGGCGATGCGTACGCGGACCCTCCGCCCGCAGGGACTGATCACGGACTTGCAAGTCGACAAGGATCTGCTCGATAGCGGGTTGCCAGAGCAACTCATTGCCGAGGCGGAGCGACGCCTATTGGAAAACGGCGCGCAGAAGATCGACGGCCTTCTCCTTGATGGAGAGGGGATGGCCTCCTATTACTATAGGCTTGGCTACTGGTCGTCACGTCGGATGGTGATCCTGGCATGGGATCTCACGGCCCTGCGCGACATTCCGATGACTACCGAGTACGAGATCGTCCAGGTCGACCGACCGGATGTTGATTCCACGGCGCAATTCATCATCAACAGCTACCAGCCGTATTTCCGGTGGTGGAAGGAACCTCGCGAGGATCAGAAGTGGTTCCGCGTGGAACTTCAGTCCGAGGAACAAGGCGACCTGTACGCCCGGGCGACCGAAGAGATCCAGGCGCGAGTTCATGCCGCGGTGGCGAATGCAGGAAAGGACGCCGCGCAGACTTACTTCCTGGCATATCGCGATGGAGAACTTGTGGGCCTTTGCGACGCCCGGGATGGTGGTCCGGGACAGGACACCTTCGAATGGTGTGTCCTCGTGAGCCGGAAGAGCATCGGCCGTGGCCTCGGCTCGTCACTGCTCGGCAGTGCATTGCGCTGGCTTCGCGATGAGCGTGGCCGGACACATGCCGAATACACGAGCACTTCCGGTCTCGACGACTACGACCCGCTCATCTACTTGTCGACGGTTGCGACCGGAGCGTTCATGAAGGGCGAGTTCCTGGACTGCGTGAAGACCCAGTTCGGGGATGGCTCCGCGTAAGGCGGAGTGGGGATCAGTCGGCTGGCGACTGGTCCCCGGTTTCCGACTGGACATCCGGAGTGCCGGGTAGTCCGGTATCGGTTCCAATCCCGTTCGTGCGGAAATACTCGAAGAGGTGCCGTTCGTCTCGGAACCATCGGGTGCAGTAGCGGGTGAAGAACGGGCTTGGCGGAGATGAGGGTAACCACACGGCGTAGACGCGCTTGCCTCGGTGGATCGCGTCTTTCATCTCGCAGATCACGCCCGCTGACAGCGTCGTGGTCGGGTAGTAGACGACGACGATCTGTGACTGGTCGATCAGCTTGTAGTCTCGGTCGACGATCTGGCCATCAACGTGGGTCAGGTTTTCCGGATTGACAGGTCGGCCACCGTCGGCGTCTCCGTCCTCCCGGGCGTCCAGCAGGAGGTCCCGGGCACGTCCGGTCTTGTGCGAAGTACCTCCGACGCCCCGGAGCGACTCGGTTGCGTCCGCCGCAGCACTGCGCGCGGTTGCGCTTCCGTCGGAGAAGCCAATCGCCGCGTCCCGGTCCATTGAATAGTCGTCGACGGCCGCAGGGTCAAAGACCACGACATGTTCCCGAAGTTCCTGACGGAAGTTCTCCAGTTTGGTGAACAGGTCGGCCCCCTCGAAGTGGGTCATCGGGTAGCTCAGGTAGGCTGTCGGGGTCCTGGGTTCGAACATCAGGCGGAACAAGGTGTCTGGGCCCTGTTTGCGCCCGATCAGGAAGTGCGGTTTCCGCTGCCAAGCCGCCATCATCTCGGTCGCCGACCGTTCCACGTCGCGCCACCAAAGGAGGTTGTTGATGGTGACGGTGCGCCAGCGCTCCTCGGTGAGGCGCTGCCGGATAGCCAGGATTCCGTCGGTGATGGTGACGTACGCATCCGGTTGCAGTTGGGTCAGGTAGTAGACATCGAGGCCCGGCACCACCGAGTAGTTCCAGGAGAATGTGGCGTGGGTGACGATCAGCCACGGCTCATCCGCGGGAAGGTCCCGGACGGCGGCGAGGATGCGCTCCATCGCAGCAGCGCGGTACGCGCCCAATGCTGTGGGGAAGACGTCAAGGACCGTCTCCTCCTGGAGGTCGTCGCCGCGTTCGTGAGCGAGGTGGAACATGATCTCGCGGACATCGAACACGTGCAGCCGGCGTCCGTGTGCCTCGGCATGGCGTCGGACGGCGTTGACGTAACTTGTCCGGCCGGAACCNNGACATCCCGGTGCATAGCACGTTCATCCTGTTGCTCCCTGTCACGAACCCCGATGCCCTGAATGGCGCCACCAGACGCGCAGCCACGTGCTTCGCAAGGTGTCCGGCCGGTATTTCCTCCAGATCGCTTGACGCCCATCTGGGTGGGGGGCTAGAGTTGAATGGTATCCGTCGCGCCGGGTGTTTTGGCGCTCTAACAAGGGGAACGAACGATGCCGTTTACCGTCCAGGATCTCACCTACGCCAAGGATGCACTCGAGGGGATCTCGCAGAAGACGATCGAGGCCCATCATGACCGTCTCTACGCCGGATATGTGAACAAGCGCAACGAGATTGACGCGGCCCTCCCCAAGGCAGACAAGTCAAAGGCAGCTGCGACCTACAGCGAGTATCGCGCCCTCAAGCTCGAGGAGACGTTCAACGCTGACGGGCAGATCCTTCATGAGCTGTATTTCGCGCATCTGGGCGGGCATGGTGGCAAGCCTTCGGGCGCCCTTCTGGCCCAGATCGAGCACGACTTCGGATCCTTCGAGGAGTTCGTCGCCGATGTCAGCGCTTGCGGGATGGCCTCGCGCGGTTGGGCCACGGTTGCCTACGACCCCACCGACGGCAAGATCCACAGCTTCCTCGGTGACGCCCACAATCATGGTGGCGTCTGGGGCGCAGTGCCGCTCATGACCCTCGACGTGTATGAGCATGCGTACTTCATGGACTATGGCACCGCTAGGGCCGAGTACATCAAGGCGTTCTGGAAGAACATCGACTGGTCGGTTGTCGAAAAGGCGTTCGCCCAGGTCAAGCACTGACCCGGATAGCCTTTACAGGCCTGCGCAACTGATCGGCCCGGAGTGGTACCGCTCCGGGCCGTTACATTTCCCAGTGGAGCCGGTTCCAAGCCCTTTGGGGATTGCACAGGACCGATGAGACGCCCGACAATCGCGCCATGACAGTTGCATCAGGCCACGCCGACCGTCCGGACGCGGCATCGCGCGCCGGGGATGCCCACCCCGATTACGCTGCCTTGTTCGCCAGGCGCGTCGCCGAGGCGGGCCCACCTCTCATGCGTGCGGGTGCGGGAGGCGCGGCGGGTGTCATTCCCCTGACGTATGGCTTTCCTGACCCCGGTTCGTTCCCAGTCGCCGACTTGATCGAGGCTTCCCGTGCGGTTCTTGCCGGTAACGCCGCGAATGCACTTCAGTACGGGCCAATAGCCGGGCCGGTGTCGATGCTCAACTTGCTGGTGGCGAAGCTTGCGGGCGAGGGCATCTCGGTCACTCATGACAACCTGGTCGTGACGTCGGGCGGTTCACAGGGAATCGACCTCGTGACCCACCTTGTCATCAACCCCGGGGACACCATGTTGGTTGAGGCACCGACATTCATCGGTGCCCTCCAGACATTCCGCAATGCCGAGGCAAACCTGCTTGAGGTTCCAATCGACGAGCATGGACTTGATGTCGTCGCACTCGAGAACGTCCTGCTCAAAGCGCGCGCCGATGGTGTCCGGCCCAAGCTCCTCTACACCATCCCGACCTTCCACAATCCCGCTGGGGTCACGCTTGCTGCGGAACGGCGTCCGAGGGTGATCGAACTGGCCCGCGAGTACGGATTCCTGATCCTCGAGGACGATGCCTACAGCGAACTCCGGTTTGCGGGCGAACCATTGCCGTCGCTTTATTCCTTGGATCCGGAGGGTTGCGTGATTCAGGTGCGCACCTTCTCGAAAATCCTCGCGGCGGGCTTGCGCCTTGGTTACCTCGTGACGCCTGCGCCACTGCTTTCGCGGTTACTGCAACTCAAGGTGGATGTAGGCACCAGCCCATTCGGCAATCACGTCGCCGCGACGTATGCGGCGGATGCCGCGTCCCTGACCGGGAGGCTTGACACGCACATCCTTGAACTTCGCGCGATCTACCGCGAACGGCGGGATGCGATGCTTGGCGCCCTCACGGAGTACGCGCCCGATGGGGTGACGTGGACGGTTCCCGAGGGCGGGTTCTTCACTTGGCTGACCTTGCCGGAGGGCATGGATGCGGCGAAGATTGGGCCGGCGGCACAGGCCGCTGGGGTCAGTTTCATCCCCGGGGTGAGCTACTTTGCCGGTGGCGGCGGGGCACGGAACCTTCGTCTCGCCTTCAGTTACCTGCCTCCCGACCAGTTGGTGGAGGGCGTGCGCCGTTTGATGTCGGTGGTGTCCGGCGGGGGCTGACCACTGGTAGCGAGTGCTTATGATGAGTCCGGGTCGGCAGCAGCACTCGCCCGCGGCCGCAGATGACAAACCGATTACTATTCAGGGCCTGTCTGGACTGATTGCGTTAGAACAGATATTCTAGATGGGTGGTTGACCCACGCCAGTGGGTACTTTCCGGGTCCGGTGGAGGCGACGATGACGGCGGTGCAGAGCGGGACGGTGGCAACGGTGCAGGACGGCGGAACCGCGCCGGTTCCCGAGGTCGGGCGGACCATTCTTGAAGGTATTCGCGGGAAGGTCTTCTCGGACCGGTACGCGCTGAAGAATGAGCGCGGGGAGCCAATCGAGCACACCCCGGAAGAGATGTGGGCGCGTGTTGCCCGCGGTATTGCCGCGGTTGAGGCCACCCCCGAGAAGCAGCAGTACTGGGAGGGCCGCTTCTACGAGGTCCTGAGCGACTTCAAGTTCGTCCCGGGCGGGCGCATCCTCGCCGGAGCGGGAACCGGCCACAAGGTCACCTACTACAACTGCTACGTCATCCCGAGCCCCGAAGACAGCCGTGGCGGGATCCTCGACAACCTGAAGGTCATGACCGAGATCATGGCCCGTGGTGGTGGCGTCGGGATCAACCTCTCGAGCCTCCGGCCACGTGGGTCGTACATCAAGACCGTCAACGGCACTGCCTCTGGACCGTGCTCCTGGGCAGAGCTCTACTCCGTCGCAACCGGTGACGTGATCCAGCAAGGCGGATCGCGCCGTGGCGCCCTGATGCTGATGATCAATGACAGCCATCCGGACGTCGAGGAGTTCATCAACGTCAAGCGCGACCTCAAGCGCATCAATCACGCGAACCTGTCCGTCTGCGTCTCCGATCCGTTCATGGCTGCCGTCAAGGCCGATGCCCCGTGGGATCTTGTCTGGAACGGTGAGGTCAAGAAGACCATCCGGGCGCGCGACCTCTGGAACCAGATCTGCCACGCGGCCTGGTCGGCTGGTGAGCCGGGCCTCGTCTTCATCGACCGGTACAACACCGAGGCGAATACCTGGTACTACGAGAAGATCATCTGCGTGAACCCGTGCGGTGAGCAGGGCCTTCCCGAATGGGGGGTTTGCAACCTCGGCGCGATCAACCTCTCGCAGTTTGTTCATGACAGCGTCGATGGTGCACCGGGCGTCTTCGATTACGACGCGCTTGCNNCTCTACTTCATCGAAGAGAACGCCAAGGCGCAGTTGGGCACCCGCCGGACCGGTCTGGGCACCATGGGTCTTGCCGATGCCCTCATCAAGATGCAGTTGCCGTACGGGTCGCCCGAGTGCTTGGCGACGGTCGAGCGCATCTACGCCACGATCCGTGACCATGCCTACGACGCCTCAGCCGACCTCTCGGCCGAGAAGGGTCCGTTCCCGATGTTCGATCGGGAGAAGTACCTGCAGGGACGGTTCATCCAGCGGTTGCCAAAGGAGATCCAGGCGCGCGTGGCCGAGCATGGCATCCGCAACGCCGTGCTCCTCACCCAGGCGCCGACCGGTACGACGTCGTTACTGTCCGGCGTTTCGTCCGGAATCGAGCCGGTCTACGACTTCGCGATGCGACGGCGCGACCGGACCGGCGAGCACATCATCTACCACCCGCTCTTGCAGGCGTGGCGTGATGCGAACCCGTTGGCAGCGTACGCCGAGAAACCCGGTTGGTTCGTGTCGGCGAATGACCTGACGCCTGAGGAACACGTGCGCGTGCAGGCGACGGTGCAGGCATACACCGACTCCAGCATCTCGA
>DDYL01000072.1:0-8805 GCA_002347925.1 Chloroflexi bacterium UBA2235
GGCATCGAAACGGGCGACCTTTCTGGAACCCAGCCTGAACCCGACGCTCATGCCACGTCGCCGACCACCCTACTCCCGGCTGACGCGGATGCAACCCCCACGAGTCGCACGGTGCGCTTGCGTCACCTCCGGGCGCAACGCGCTCAGGTAGGCCTCCGGATTGATGAACTCGAGGCCGAATTGCGCCGGCACGTGGTTGCTTTCCGCGAACTCTCGGTGGAAATCGCCAAGGTTGACGGATTTCACGACTGACATCGCGCCGACTCGTCGTGTCTTCAGATAGGAACCGCGTGAGTCCGGTGCATTTCTGGGGTGCTTGAACGCACCGCCGCGTCAGGCGGCGACACCAAATGTCAGGTAGATGTCAGGTTTGGCGCCTCGCGCGGTGCCATACTGTCCCCATGAAAGGGGGCACGCATGCTTACCGAACCATCGAACATTGACGCGATGCTTCCTGTCGCGTCGTTTGCGACAGAGACGCGGGATGATGACACCTGCGATTATGGTGACGACGTGGCCGAACAGGCCGCAGCTGTCGTCGCACCGGTCCTTACACCGGCAGAGACAGATGCACTTTTCGCCCAACTGTTCGAACAGTACGAGCAACCCATCTTCCAGTACGCCTATCGCCTGCTTGGTGATCCTGAAGACGCCCGCGACTTCACCCAGGATGCCTTCGTGAAGGCATACCGCAAGCTTCCCGAAACCCTCGCCAAGGGAAACTTCCAAGCTCAGGCGTGGCTCTATCGCATCGCCACGAATGTTTGCCTTGACGAACTCCGGCACCGCCGGCTTCTCAAGTGGCAGCCGTGGGACTCTTTCATTTCGCTTTTCCACCCAAGCCAGGTCGCACGCGACAATCCTGAGCGGGACGCGATGCAGACCGAGACCAAGGGCGAAGTCGCCTCGGTCCTTGACCGCCTTTCGCCCCGGTACCGTGCGGCGCTCATCATGCGTGAATACCACGGTCTTGGCTACGAGGAAATTGCCGAGATCCTTGGTACATCCCGAACCGCAGTCAAGACACTCCTGCTTCGCGCTCGTGAGAGTTTCCGGTTGCACTACGCCAAGATGCACCCGAACCTCGCTGCCGAGGCGCGTGGCCCACGCGTGCTTCCACGCGCCATGGGGCGCACGGCGAACACTCCCGGCACCCTGGTCCAGGAACTCGCTGCCGTCTAGGACCGGGACTCGCGAACGGCCACCGCCCAGACTTGATTGACAGACCCTTTGCCAGACCGGCCAATGAAGCCCGGACTGGCGAAGGGTCTTTTCATTCCACCGGCACCGGCACTCAGCTCAATGGCTGACGCTTGATCGGTGCAACGATCCTTGGCGTGGTTCGTCTTGAGGCGAACCGCTCGTCTTCCACCTCTTTGCGCGCCCGTTCGAAGCGTTCGACAAGGTTGATGTCCGCACCACCTTCGGCGCCGATACGTCCTCCGACCCGCACCATCGCTGGGACCCGCGTCAACCGGCCCAGGACAACGACTTCGCCCTGGTTCAGGCCCGGAAGGTCGTCGAGCAGCGCCTGCGACACCACTTCCGATGCCCGTTGGATCGCCTTCTGGTCGTCCGGGTTGGTCAGCCTCATGATCAGCTGTGACGCACATTGTGAGAGGGTGTCGTCGGAAATCTTCGATGGTCTTTGGGTGACGACGATCAGGAAGACCCCAAACTTCCGGCCTTCGGACGCCACGGTGTTGATGATCCTCGAGGCCCGGGTGGTTTCCCTCCCTCCAGGTACGAGGTTGTGTGCCTCTTCCAGGACCACGAAGACTGGGTTAGTCAATTCACCTCCGAGGGCGCGCTGCCACAGGTTGGAGAGAAGCCATTCGGCCGTGTAGGCCATTACCCCTTTTTCTGTCCCTGCGAGGTCGAGAACCGTGAGTGCCATCGGCTTCAGGATTGCGTTCAGGTCGATCGTCGACTGGCTCCAGATCGGGTACTTCTCCAGTTTGCGGATGTACCGGAGTGCACTTCTGGCCGCGACCATCTCGCGGTCGTCAACCGACGCAGCTTTGGATCCGGCGGCGTGGGGAGGGGGAGGGCCAGCTTGGGTATCGCCGCGCCCTCGCCTAGTGACCGTCCCGTTCGTGACCTGGTCGGTCGCCCGGATCAGTTCAAGTTGGGCGGCGCCGTCGTCGAAGTCCGGTAGCCGGGTTGCGACGGTGGCCGCGCCATTGTCAGCCGCGTGGTCATCAACATCTTCGAGCGGGACACCTGCGAAGTCGGCCAGATGTTGGGCGAGGAACCTCGGATTGAAGTCGACCCGGTCACGACGGAGGCGGATGCAGGCATTGACCACTGCCTCACGGATCCGCTCGGCATTCGACGGGACGCCGGCCACGTCGCAAATTTCCTCGCCGTCGAGGCCGGAGAACCGGATGGTGTACTTCGACGACGGTCCGCACAGGTCATCGGGATAGCGCTGCCGACCCGCGATCGGGACCCGGTACAGCTGGATGCGGTCGTGGTTCGGTGCCTTGCGCGCGTGCTCGTACGGAACGGCCTCGTCCTCGCGCAGCTTGCGCAGCTGGACATAATCAGAGTTGGGATCGAGCACCACGATGGTGGCTCCGAGGTTCAGGAGTTCCTCAAGCACCTTCCCGGCGAGGTACGACTTGCCCGCGCCGGTCTGCGCGATGATGGCAAGATGCCGTGACAGGCCGTTCGGGTCGAGTGCGACTTCCACGTTCTGCCGGTTCATGAGTGTTCCGAGGGTGATGGAGGTCCCGGCGGTCCGAGAGAAGAACTTGCGCAGGAGTTCATCCGGAGCCAGGTGCACCCGTGTACCCGGCAGTACCGCGTTCCTGGCAGCCCGGACGGTCTGCTGGTCGCTGTCGAGATAGCCGACCACCGCGGCTTCGACGCGCAGGCGAGGCGGAAAGGTGACCCGGTGGTTCAGGACGGTCTCTGCACCAAGGAAGTCGATCCGGTCATCAAGGGTGATGACATCTGCGGTGATGTTGGTCACTTGGGCAAGAAGATCTACCGTGACGGTTGTGTCGCCCCGGCGCTCACGCATCCCTGCGACCACGACGTACTCGAGTCGCGGAGGTACGAGTTCCTGGCTGCTGACGAAACTGAACCCGGCCGGTGTCGACTCTCCCGTGACGTACCCGATGGCTACCCCTTGAGGAGAACCTCCAAGGGATGCCAATGCCTCGTTCTTCCGGATCCCCGGAGCGGTCATGCGGTCTTGTCCGGTGTCCATGCCAGCAGTTCCTCGGTTCGGTGTCGGTCGATTGGCCCGTTCACGATGGTCGGGCAGTGCCTCGGGATCCGACGTCGAATCATAGTACAAACGTTCCAGTTGACGGAAAGGGTGGCACCGATCCGTGCGTGACTGGAATCGCGCTTCAGTTCAGTGCATCATGTGGTGAACACGCAGGAACCCGCAATCGGGGCGCATCCAAGCCTGGCGGGGTGAGGTGGGGTGGTGTCTGTTTCGCTACCCGGGATGTTCCGGATCATGCAGGAGGTTCAGGTGGTGCCACGGAATGGTCCGACGATCCACGACATCCTCCGCACCGTTCCTCTGCTTCGGGGCCTGACCGAGACCCAACTCGTTGACATGGGTCGTCTGGCACGTACGCATCGGTTTGAACGTGAGCAGATCGTCTTCCTTCAAGGAGACCCGGGCGATTCCGTTCACGTGATCCTGAATGGTGAGGTCAAGGTTGTCGTGACTTCGCGTACCGGCCACGAGGCAATCCTGGCCTTCCTGGGAGAGGGCGAGAGTTTTGGGGAGATGTCCCTCCTTGACGATTTGCCACGTTCCGCCACCATCCAGGCCACTGCACCGACCACCACACTCTCGCTGCGGAAGACCGAGTTCCATCGGCTGTTGCGTGATGCGCCGGATGTTTCCCTGCGTCTCCTCCGCGCACTGGCGAGGCGCCTGCGGGAGTCTGGCATGTTGGTCCAGGACGCAGCCTTCCTTGACGTTGGAGAACGCCTCGCGAAGAAACTCCTGGCAATGGCGTTTCCGGATGGCGATGACGCCGGAACCCGTGCGCGCCTGGTGCCGCCGGTCGAGCTGCGGGTTACCCAGCAGGACCTCGCTTCGATGATCGGAGCGACCCGTGAGAGCGTCAACAAGGCACTGTCGAACTACCGGTCACGCGGCACGATAGACATCGCCAGGAACCGGGTGATCCTCAACGACATCGAAGCGCTACGTCGGATCGTTGACGCGTCGTTCGAATAGTTTAGGTTCAGGCACGGATACGGGCGGACCAGAGGGTGCATCGGGGCCCGACGCCAGGCGTCCGTACAGACGTTCGAGCTGGCTGTCATCCTCATAGTGGATGACGACCTTGCCTCCCCGGCGTCCCTGGATCAGGTCGACCCGCGTGGTGGTGTCTCCGAGCACGGACCTGATGCGCTGTGCGACCGGATGGGTTTCCACCGGGTTGGGAGGCGGTGGCGCGACCGACCCGAGGAGCCGCTTCACGAGCGCCTCGGTCTGGCGCACGTTGAGGCCTTCCCGGATGACCCGGGAAGCCACTTCCCGTTGGCGGATGCTGTCTGGCAAGGCGAGCAGTGCCCGGGCGTGCCCTTCGGTCAGGTCGCCGTCCCGGAGGTCCTGCTGCACGCTTGGGGGCAAATGCAGCAAACGCAAGGTATTCGTGATGGTGTGCCGGCTACGCCCCACACGCTTGCCGATGGCCTCGTGGGTCATGCCGAAGTCGGTGGCCAGTTGGCGATAGGCGCCGGCGGCTTCAAGGGCGTTCAGGTCGGACCGTTGGACATTCTCGACCAGTGCGAGTTCAAGCCACTCCTGCGGTGTGGTGACCCGGACAGACACGGGAACGCGCACCATGCCGATCATCCGGCTGGCCTGCCACCGTCGTTCCCCGGCGATCAACTGGTAGCGGGGTAGCCCCCCGCCTGCGTTTGGGACCGGACTCACCAAGAGTGGTTGCAGGACGCCGTGCACCCGGATCGAGTCTGCAAGGTCGGCCATTGCAACTTCGTCGAAGACCTGTCGCGGTTGGCGCGGGTTCGCCTCGATGCGGTCGATATCCACCTCAAAAGGCGTACCGTCAGGCACCAAGTCATCGTGCGGTTCCGGTGTGCGAATTGTGGTGGTGGGCTCAGGGGTCGACGCGATCAATGCATCGAGACCCCGCCCGAGGCCCCGTCGTGGCGGCATTGCTACACCCCCACCAACGTTGCGGGCCGGGCGGCGTCGAACCGGGCATCAAGTTCGGCGGCGAGGGCACGGTACGCCTCGGCGCCTCGTCCGGATGGGTCGTACCGCATGATCGACTGGCCGTAGCTGGGTGCCTCGCCCAGGCGGATTGTCCGCGGGATCATCGTTTGCAGGAACAGGTCCGGGAAGTGCGTGCGGACCTCCTCGACGACATGCTGGCCGAGACCGGTGCGTGAATCGAACATGGTCATCAAAAGGAAGAGACCGCGCAGTTCCGGGTTGAGACGGTCGCGTACCCGGCGCAAGGTATCGAGCAACTGGGTCAGACCTTCCAAGGCTAGGTATTCGCACTGGATTGGCGCGAGCACTGAAGCGGCCGCAACCAGTGCATTCAGGGTAAGCAAACCGAGGGCCGGGGGACAGTCGATCAGCACGTAATCGTATGTCTCGATCGAGCCGAGGAGTCCATTCCGCAACCGTTCCACCCGGTTTGCCTGTCCGACGAGTTCGGTTTCCACACCTGCCAGGTCTGGCGACGACGGTATCAGGTCGAGGCGGGCACCATCGGGAACCTGCTTCCCAGCGGCGTCGAGCACTCCGACGATGACCGATGTGGCAGTCGCCTCGCCAAGCAGCAGTTCGTAGGAGCCCGGAAGGTCCTTGCTGGATCCGACAGCACTGGTCAGGTTTGCCTGGGGATCAATATCCACCAGCAAGACCCGGCGTCCCAGTGCCGTGAGGGCCGCGCCGAGGCTTGCCACGGTGGTCGTCTTTCCGACGCCACCCTTCTGGTTCGCAACCGCAATGATCCGGGTCGCCATGCGAGATTCTCGTTCTCCGGCCAGTGGGATGCGCCCGTCGAAATCAGAAGCGGGTATTCAAGTCGTGAGGACCGGGCCAATCCGATGCCACCGACCACCATCATCCGGGATTCTAGCCCTCGACTGCTAACCGGGAGTCATCGTGCCGTGAATGTCGGGTGCAACGTCCCCTCCCAAGGCGCCAGATTTGGATACGCTTCGCTTGCGGCGTCTTCGCGGTCAAACGTGTGGCCGATAACATTGCAAGACCCTGTTAGGGAGAAATCGTGGCGGTCAGCAAGGAGGGTGAATCGCTATTCTGCGCCGCGCCGCGGGATTCTTTTGCCGAGAGCCGAATACGCGAGGCCATCGAGCGAGGCGATTTCGCGAATGTTCCCGGTTCGGGTCGGCCGCTTGACCTTGGCGAGGAGAACCCCTTCGCCGGCGACATGGAGGTGGCGTACCGGATTCTTCGCCAGGCCGGCGGTGCGCCCCTCTGGATCGAACTGGGCCGGGAAATAGACGACGGACTAGAAGCGCTGACGGAGTTTGTAGTTGCGGCCCGGTCTGAGGCGATGCAAGGGTCTCATGAATTCTCGCCTGCGACGGGCTCCGTGGCCCGCCAAGGCTCACTTCCCTGGTGGAAACGGGTGTTGTCGCGATTGTTTGGAAGCAGCCGCTCCCGTTCGGTTGTCCGTGGCTCGTCCCGCCGTAGCCACAAAGCGCGTACGCGGGCCCGTAATGCGTACCTCCATCAAGCCGAGGAGATTGACCTCCAGGTGGAGCGCTTCAACGCCTGCCGGCCCCGCGCTCTGACGTGGCTTGAACGTCCCCGCCTCACCGCGGCGCTTGCGGCTGCGCGTTTCGACCGCGAGTGGCCGCCGGATGGAGCTCTCCAACCCACGTCGGAATGTGGGTAATGGCGGGTTCACACTACGGCCGGTGGCATCCGGGAGTCGAACTCGTCGATCGGTTCGAAGGCAAGGTCGGCGGCTTGGAAGTCCGATGCAAGCACTCCCATGTACAGGAGGGAATGCCAGACGCTTTCGATGCACATCTCCTCCCGGAGGACACCCTCCACCACAAAGCCGCACTTCTCGTAGGTGCGGCGTGCCCGGTGATTGAACTCGAGGACGCGGAGGTAGACCTTGTGGAGGTGCAGGTCGTCGAACGCGTATCGGAGGGTCAGCCGGAGCGCCTCGCTTCCATAGCCCCTGTCCCGGTGTCCGGCACCGATCCAGATTGACAGCTCGGCCGCATTGTGCGGGATTGCACGGTCCCAAAGGCTCACTAACCCAAGTGGTTCGCCAACAAGAGTCGTAATCATCAAATCTGTTAGAGCAGCACTTTGGTCACCCAAAGGCACGTGCCGCCACAACCACGCCGAGGGCGACGCGTCTATTCCCATGAAGTGATCGATTTCCGGATCGGCGCGCAGGCGCGCCAGTTCGGCCTGGTCACTTTCGATTGCGCGCCGGATCCTGACTAGCCGTCCTGCCCGCAGGACCGGCAGACGTCGTGAGTTCCCGCGCATGGCGGCGCATTATCTCACAGGTGACAATAGGGTTCCTCCATGACGGCACCGGACCGCGCACGTCGACCAGAATGGCCGGCGAGCGGCCGGGGAAGAGAGTGAGAGGCGCGCGGTTGGAGGAACGGAATGGCTGAGTCGTCGACGCACACGGTGACGGCCGACAACGTCTCGGCCCCATCGAGCGGCGGCGTCCGGGGACTTGTTCGGCGCGCGCTCCATGATCCGCGGTCCCTTGCCTACCGGCGCACGCTTGCCGTCATTCTCGTTGCCATCCTGACGTCGGTCATCGCGCTCGTCCTGGAGACAGTCCATCCGCTGCACGAGGATTACCTGTCGGCGTTTGTGACGATCGACTACGCATTGCTCGTGCTGTTCACGGTTGAATACGCGTCGAACATCTGGGTTGCCTCGAACCGGCGCGCATACCTCTTCAGCATCTGGGGGGTGATCGACTTCCTGTCGATCGCACCCTCGTTCCTTGCGCTGCTCGATGTGTCTGGCACCGGCGGGACCTTGATCCCGGGCGTGAACATCGGGTTCCTCCGCGAACTCCGCATCCTGCGGGTCTTGCGGATGCTGAAGTTGATGAAACTCGCCAGCGAACGTGCGGCCGAGTCGAGCGCGAATGCCAAGGACAAGAACACGTTCTGGCTTGACATCCAGATCTACCTGATATGCCTGTTCACGGTCCTCGTGATCAGTGCGACCGTGGTCTATCACATCGAGCCGTATCCAGTGGATGCTCCCTCACTGTCCGAGGCCCTGAAGCTGCTTGCGGATGACGCCGAACCAGTCACCGAAGCCTGGGCGTCGAACCCGATGATCGAGTTCTACAAGGCCCGTGCCGATCAAGGTTGGCCGCTTCCGACCTACACGTTCGACAACGTCCCGATGACAATCTGGTGGGCTTTCGTGACCTTGACGACCACGGGGTACGGAGACATGTACCCGGTCACCGGGTTCGGCCGCTTTGCCGGTGCGCTGACCATGTTTGCCGGCCTGGCCCTGTTCTCACTCCTGACGAGTGTTGTCGGGCGGACATTGATGAGGTCGCTGTTCGGGCGCCAAGGGGACGGGGATCCCCAGGCTGCCGAGAGACGCGCGAAATTGCGGGCCCTTCTCGACTCCCTTCAGTTGCTGGGACCACGCGTGATGATGGGGGGAGGAGGCGCTGATCGCGTCCTCGACGACGATCAACCGACTGACCTGACCGCATCGTTTTCTGCCCAGTCTCTTGCCGGCTTTGGGGAAGCTGCCCGGGTCATTGTCCGGGAGACGGTGGAGGCCACTGGTGGGCGTCAGATCGACAC
>DDYL01000072.1:8955-12292 GCA_002347925.1 Chloroflexi bacterium UBA2235
CTCAATTCGGTTTCCGAGATTCACAATACTCTTGGCCCCACTTTCGAGATGTTCGAAGTCGCGATGGTGGTCCTCTTCTCGTTTGAGTACCTTTCCTACCTGTACCTCGCGACGAACAAGCGTGCCTACGTCCTCGGTTTCTGGGGGCTTGTTGACCTGTTTGCCATCCTGCCGACCTACATCACGCTGGTCTTCGCCATCTCGTCTTCATTCGGCATTGAGGTCGACCTTTCCCACGGCATTGCCTTCAAGATCATCCGCATCCTCCGGGTTCTGCGCATGTTGCGGGTCCTGAAGCTGATGAAGTCGGCCGTGTCGTCCGCCCAGGCGACGATGTCGGGCAAGCAGTCCACATTCTGGATGGACCTCCAGATCTACTTCATCGCCCTGCTGACGGTCCTTACCATGTCATCCACCCTCATCTACACGCTTGAGGTTGACCAGGCCGGCACGCAGTTCATCAACATCCCGGTCGCCATGTGGTGGGCCGTCGTGACCATCACCACGACCGGCTACGGCGACATGTTTCCAGTCACCCTCGCCGGGCGCGTCGTGGCGATGTTCACCATGATCGCGGGCCTCGCCCTTTTCGGAATCCTCACAAGCGTGGTCGGCCGTGCCCTCATGAGTTCCCTGTTCGGGTCGAGTGGGGAGGACACCGATGGTGACGGCGACCTTGACAGCGATGAACCCATCGACGATGCCATCCGGACCGTTGAGTACCTGACTGCCCAGACTAGTCCGTCGGTTGTCGGTGGAACCGGCGGGGAGTGACAGACCGGCCCGTCCTGGATGTACTCCAGGACGGGCCGTACAGGCATTTCTTGACAGTTGTCTATCCGGTTTCCCGGCGTTCACGCTTGGCGTTACGCGACGGTGATCTCGATGGTCTCGATCACGTCACCAGGGGTCGAGGATCGCCCCGGGTCGCGCTCCGAGATGGACTTCAGGACGTCAATTCCCTTGACTACTGTGCCGAAGACCGCGTGCTTTCCGTCCAGGTGAGGCGTTGGTCCGTACGTGATGAAGAACTGGCTTCCGTTGGTGTTCGGACCTGCATTCGCCATAGACAGGATTCCGGCATCGCTGTGACGGTTCTTCAGCGCGGATGCCTCGTCGTTGAACCGGTATCCCGGGCCACCACGTCCCGTGCCGGTCGGGTCACCCGTCTGTGCCATGAAGCCGGGGATCACCCGGTGGAATGTCACGCCGTCGTAGAAGCCGTCCTGGGCGAGGAACACGAAGTTGTTCACCGTGAGCGGCGCCGACTTGGCGTACAACTGGATGACGATGTCGCCCTTCGCAGTCTTGATGGTCGCGGTATGGTCTTTTTCTGGGTCGATGCTGAGTTCTGGGGGCGCGTCATACTGCTTCGACATCGTGGGTTTCCTCTCCGCCCACGCGCGTCGGACGACAAATCCGGCCGTGTCCGCCCGGTTCCGGGTCGCCGTGGGGTGGCCAAGAGTGTAGCGTTGCAATCCGTTTTCCGAAGGGTTGGTATGCTTCCGCGCGTGCCCTGCTTTTCATATCAGGCACATTGTCCTTTGCGAACGTCGCCACCGCGAACCAAGCAGTACTGACGAACGTCACATCTGGGAGCACGGAGAATGGTGAAGCAAGCGCCGCCGACACTCGACCAAGGCCCGCACCAAAACGGGCACGTCCCGGTGAACGGCGATGACCACGGTGCAAACGGCACTTCCCATGCCAACGGAGTGGTGAACGGTGATGAAGTAACTAATCAGCCTTCACGAGGGCTCAGGGGTCTTGCGGAGGACGCAATCCTTCATCCGCATACGGGCGCCTACGATGTCACCTTGAAGGTGGTCTTGGTTGCCATTCTCTCGAGCATTTGCATCCTTGCGCTTGAGACGATCCATCCATTGGTTGACGATTACAGGGAAACGTTCCACGCCGTTGACCTTGTTCTTCTTGTGATCTTCACTGCTGAGTACCTGCTGAACGTCTGGGTCGCCCCCAACCGCAAGGCGTACATCTTCTCTCTCTGGGGTGTCGTGGATTTCCTTGCCATCGCGCCGGCTTACATCGAGCTGGCGTTTGGAGGGATGGAGAGTCTGATCTTCCTGCGTCAGCTGCGCATCCTGCGGGTCATGCGGATGCTGAAGCTACTCAAACTCGCGGCTGAGAAGGCTGCCGAATCGGCCGCGCAGGCGACCGAGAAGAAGTCCACCTTCCTCATGGACATACAGATCTACATGATCTGCCTCTTCACGGTGCTGACCATCAGCTCGTCGCTCCTCCACCTGTTCGAGGGTGTCCGACCAGGAGTGCCGGAAGTGACTTCAGACGCCCTGGCGGAACTCGCCAAGGGTGAAGAGAGTGGCGTGCGACCCGAGTGGGCCAATGACCACATGGTTCAGCTCTATGCGGAGCGGGCCCAAAAGGGGTGGAGCAACCCGGTCTATACCTACACAAGCGTGCCCAAGGCCTACTGGTGGTCGATTGTCACGCTCACGACCACTGGCTATGGCGACATGTTCCCCGTCACCTTGGCCGGACGGATTGTCGCCGGTGGCACCATGCTCGCCGGATTGGCGCTGTTCTCGCTCTTGACAAGCGTTGTCGGGCGGGCACTCATGACATCACTCTTCGGCAAGGGAGATGATGAAGAAGGCGTCGGTCACAAGATCGTGGTGATTGGCGGTGGCCGACTCCCCCAGGGGGTGGACGTTGTCGCGCTCGTCGCCACTGCGGGCTCAGGTCCTGCGGATCTCGGGGTCACAGCCGTCCCCGGCGCCAATCCGGCGCGTGAACGCAGCTCGTTGGAGGCCGCATTCTTCGACGCCGATGTAAAACTGTCCGACATCGCTGCGTCCGCCAGTCACGTCGCCGAAAGCATGGTCCTTGCTGCGTCCGAAGGCGGCGTCAAGCACGATGAGGCAATCAGGCGAGAGAACCCAGGCGTCCTCGACAAATTCATCTACGAGGCGTTTGCCGACCATTCCTCGAAACTGTTCATGCCGATGCAACAGTTCCTTACGAGTTTGATCTTCGCATCGGTTGTCCTCGTCGTCGCCGACTCGATTCACGAGGTCCACGAGGAATATCACACTTGGTTCGAGTGGATTGAGCGGATCATCGTCTTCTGCTTCACCTTCGAGTTTCTCGCAAGCTACCGTTTGGCCCCGAAAAAGCTTGCATACGTATTCAGCATGTGGGGCATGATCGACCTCCTCGCGGTCCTTCCGACCTACATCGATATCGTGATCAATCTCCTGCACTTCGTCGGTGTGGAGATGCACCTTGGCGGAGGTCTACTCTTCAAGGTCCTGCGGATGCTGCGGGTTCTCCGGATGCTCCGGACCCTCAAGCTTGC
>DDYL01000072.1:12298-12785 GCA_002347925.1 Chloroflexi bacterium UBA2235
TTCTGGAGCGATCTGCAGATCTACCTGATTGCGCTCTTTACCGTCCTCATCATCTCTTCGACGCTGATGTGGAACGTTGAGTACGATCCGCTTGCCGTTCCGCCATCGACGACCCAGTTCATCAATATCCCGGCGTCGATGTGGTGGGGGATTGTGACCCTGTGCACCGTTGGCTACGGTGACATGTTCCCGGTGACCATTGCTGGGCGTGCAATTGCCGGCGTGACCATGCTGTGTGGTCTGGCACTCTTCGGGATTCTCACCAGCGTCATTGGCCGTGCACTGATGGCGTCGCTCTTCGGTGAGGAGAAGGAGCCCGAGCCCCAGGTCATCTACCTCGACGCACCGTCGGATGATCCCGCCCCTGTCTTGTCTGGACTGGAGCGGTTGGTCGTTCTTCGTTCTGCAGGTGCCCTGAATGAGGACGAATTCGAGCGGGCCAAGGCGCAGGTTCTTGCCACCGGCGCGTAATTAGCGTCAGAACGGG
>DDYL01000072.1:12825-15837 GCA_002347925.1 Chloroflexi bacterium UBA2235
TGATCGGCGGTGACACGCCGCGGATGTCTGGCAGGTCCGCCAATGAAGGTGGGGTGATATGGCACTCCACATCCGCGGTTCGAAGCCGGTCAATCTGGCCACTCTGGCCGCTTGAACCCGGGCCAACCGCGGGCCGGATGGCCAGCCCGATTCCTCGGGACGGGTGCGCTGCGTCCGTAAGTGGTGACGACGGAAATGGTCACCCCCCCACGTTCCGGCATATTTGCCAGTTGGCGGCGCACCCAGCCGACCTGTCGCGCCAGACGCGGGTGTTTGGTCAGAGTTGCAATCGTGTTCTATCTCGTGACCGTGGCTCGTGGAATCCCACCACCTTCCAGCACCATTTCACGAGACGCTGAAAGTGCCCTGGTTCCCGTTGCGCCCACTGTCCGGCAGTGTACGGTGATGGATGGGGATGTCTAGGCAGGTGTTCCGGATCCGGATCGGGGACTCGGCAGTACTCGGGACCGTGGACGAGGATTGACGCTCATGGTGGACAAGCGCACCGACCAACCGGTGATTCCCTTTCCCATTCCGGACGATGGGCCGGGATTTGGGACCGTTCCGACCGGTGCCCCAGTGGCAATCGCCGGGAGATACCGCGATGCGACCATAGCCGGGGCGGTCACGTCTGATCGCCAGGCAATCCGGAACATCCTGGTGCCACTTGACGGAACGGCGGTTGCCGAAGCGGCGATCCCTCATGCGGTGGCCTTGGTCAAGGCCACAGGTGCCGCCTTGCACCTCATCCGGGTTGTTGCGTCGTCACCGCTCACGGTCTTGCCTTCGATGGCGACGGAACTCTCGTCAGGCGGGCAACTCGGAACGGGCTTGGGCGAAGCGTATTTGAGCCAGGTCGGGCTGAGCGGTGGCCTCTCGGCGGCTGATCCCGTCGCAATCGGGGCAACCGTCTATCTTGAAGAGATAGCCGACCGCTTACGGGCGCACGGAATGACGGTCCAGCCCGCAGTGCGCGTCGGGCCTCCTGGTCAGGTGATCGCCACGTTGGCCACGGCCCTGGGCATCGACCTGCTGATCCTTGCCAGTGAGCCTCACAGTGGTCTGGCACGCCTGGTTGCGGGAAGCGTTGCCGATGAGCTTCTGCGGACGGCGCCGTGTCCGGTCATGTATGTCCGGACAGCGCCCGCGCCGATTTCCGTTCCTGCGGACGGCCTTCGCAACTTCGCACGCGATGTCGCCCGGTCCGGCGCACTAACGTCGGTGAGATTGGGTATGCGTGAAGTTCCGGTCGACCGCATCACCGGGAGTGTTGGCCGTGGTCACGAGCTGAACGCGTCATTCCTTCCCCGACGGGCTCGCAAGGATGACACCGCACGGTTCAAGGGAGTGAAGGATCGGCTTGAGCGTGGCATGCCCATGCCACCCCTTGAGCTTTACAAGTTTGGCTATGACTACTACGTTCTTGACGGCCATCATCGGGTGGCGGCAGCCCGGCAACTCGGCATCCGCGAACTTGAGGCCGAGGTCAGCGAATACTTTTCATCGTCCGATGCGGAGCAGCAGCAGGTCTTCGTGGAACGGAGGGCCTTCGAGCGCGAGACCGGTTTGACGAAGGTGGGCGCGTCACGCGTCGGAACGTATCCGGGTCTCTTGGCCTTGATCTCGGTATCGCCGGAGCGGGAGACCCGCCTGCCAGGTGGTGCGACGGCGGGTCAGGCTGCCAGGGAAGCGTGGAGCCGGTGGTACTTCGGGTTTTTTCAGGGGATGCAGCGGTCGATGCGCGCCCAAGGTCTCCACGGTGCCTTCCCCGGCGAGCGCTCGGCAGACATTCTCGTGCGGTTGGCGCAGTTTCGTGAGAGCGAAGCTCGCCTTGGCCAGGAAGTCAGTTGGGAACAGGCGGTCGGCCACTTTGCAGCCGCGTATGGCCGCCGTCCCCGGGGCCGGGGATGGAGCCTCCTTGACCTCGTGCCCGGGGGCCGGGGTTGACCGACCCGCGACCCGCGCGCTCCCCTTCAACGTGGTCCAATTAGGCGTCCGTACAATCGAGACGCCAATGTCGGGTGAGATGGTTGCCGGTTGCTCGGTTGAGGAGAATTGCCGTGGTTACACCGGCCGATATCGCTGAGGCTTCGCGACGCATTACCGGTCGCGTCCGGGTCACACCGGTGATGAATCTTGAAGACGGGTCGTTCGGATCTGCCGGACACCTCGCGGTCAAGCTCGAATCGCTTCAACGGTCCGGTTCATTCAAGGCGCGTGGCGCGTTCAACCGCATCCTTTCAGGGAACGTGCCCGAATCAGGTGTCATTGCCGCATCTGGTGGCAATCACGGGGCAGCCGTTGCCCTTGCCTCGTTGTCCCTTGGGTTCAGAGCTGAGATCTACGTTCCTGAAGTTGCCTCTCCCTCCAAGGTGGCTCGTCTTGTTGCCTACGGTGCCGACGTCACAATCGTCGGCCAACGGTTCCCGGAAACGTACTTGGCGATGCAGGCGCGGGCCGCCCTCACGGGTGCCTTGATGGTGCATCCCTATGATCAGCCCGAGGTCCTTGCCGGTGCGGGGACCCTTGCGATGGAACTTGAGGGCCAGGTACCCGATGTGGACACGATCATGGTGGCGGTTGGTGGTGGCGGCCTGATCGGCGGCGTTGCGTCGTGGTTTGGCGGTCGCGTTCGGGTCGTCGGGGTGGAACCGTTTGCGTGCGCGACCCTTCACGATGCCATGAAGGCGGGGATGCCGGTGGATGTCCCGACCGGAGGCATCGCGGTCGACAGTCTCGGTGCCACGCGCATCGGGAGTCTCACCTTTGACACCGCCCGAGAGTTCATCGACCGGGTTGTCCTGGTAGAGGATGACGCAATCCGCGACGCGCAATTGCAGGCATGGGACAGCCTTCGGGTTGCTTTGGAACCTGGCGGGGCGGCTGCCCTCGCCGCGATCACTTCGGGGGCGTACGTTCCCAGCGCCGGCGAGCGAGTTGCGATTGTCCTGTGCGGAGGCAACTTCGACCCGTCTTCACTGCACGCCTGACATTCCCTGAAACCGGTCTCGG
>DDYL01000072.1:15955-18875 GCA_002347925.1 Chloroflexi bacterium UBA2235
TGTGCCGGTTTTGCACTTCTGGCGATGCAGTCGTTTTTCCAGGACTGGAACCGCGCACTCGCCGGGCTCATCTATGGAGCTACCCTTGCAGCCTCTTCAGTCGCGTCGATGGTCTACAACCGGTACTTCCGCCACGTGGCAGGCAGCCGGGGTAACCGGAACTGGCGAATGCTGGATCACATTGCCATCTTCCTGCTTATCGCGGGCACGTACACGCCGTTCGCATGGATCGGCTTCCGCGATGGCGGTGGCTACCTTCTACCCCTTGTCTGGGCTCTTGCGGGGATCGGGATCGCCCTGAAGTTCATCCTGAAGTTCAGGTTTCCCATCCTTTTTGTCGCCCTCTACATGGCAATGGGTTGGGTCGTTGTCATCGGCGCCGACCACCTGTTCAGCGATCTCGACCCGGTTGTTCTCGGGCTCCTCGTCGCCGGAGGCGTGATCTACACCGTCGGGGTCCTGTTCCATCTGCTTAAGAATTGGGTCTGGTACTCGGCCGTGTGGCACGGGTTCGTCCTGACTGCTTCAGTCGTCCACTTCGTCGCGATATGGGGGTTCATCCTTCCGGCTGCCTGATACCCGGAATGATGACCACTCGCCATCATCCCGGGCGGCGTACAATCGCCGCGCCGGGTGATCGGCACGGTTGGCTCAATCCTGCCCCGCTCGTGTTGGACAGCAGGATCGGGGTCGGCTGGCACCCCAACCAGGGTCTTCGCTTCTCCGTCACGTCTTGGAGAGCAGGTTCCGAATGTCATTCCGATCGGTGCGGAAGTGCCGACGGGAAGCTCGAAGGGTCGATGCATGGTGCTGTCCCGGCGCGCTGGCGAAGCCCAGGTAGAGAGGCCGGGCGCCGTGGGGCGCGATGCGTCTTCTGGCTATGTAATCCGGGCCGGTTGGGCGACGCGACGCTCCCTGATGCGGCTGGGTGCCATGACCTCCAGCCTGGCACTGCTGCCCGCAGTCATGGGTGCCTCGGCGTGTGGGCGACAGGTCGAGAAAGTACCGGTCACTCTCAAGTGGTACTCCTGGGGGCCTGAACTTCCCTTGCCGTTCACGGCCGGTCCCGGGATCAACAACCGACTTAACTGGAATCAGGTGGCTGGTCAGTTTGCCTCCGCGGCGGCGTCGGCAGGTGGTGCGGTACCGACGCCGGGAACTGGCAACCCCACACCCGTACCGACCGACAAGCTGCTTGAACAGCAGATTTCCACTTTCACGAGTGAGCGTGAAGATGTGAATGTCACGATCATGACCGAGCGGTTTGATCGGTACAACGACAAGCTCATGGCATTCGCGGCGTCTGGTCAGATGCCCGACGTGGTTGTCTACGACGGGCCAAACGCCCTGCCACTACTCAAGGCCGGAGCGTTCTACCCCCTGCAGCGCTTGCAAGGGGCGTCTGGCCGGGCGTTTCTCGCCGATTATCAGCCGGGCTACCTCGATGCCAGCGCCTTTCGTGGCCGATTGTTCGGACTGCCCTACCAAGCTCGCCAGTTGGTCCTTTACGTCAACAAGTCGGCGTTTTCCGGGCTATCGCTTCCTCCCGCAACCTGGGGAAGTCCCGATTGGACGTGGGGTCACTTCCTGGAAAAGGCTAGCCAGTTGACGCAACGCGGGTCGGGCGGGGGTTTCCGCCAGTTCGGCACGTTGGTGACCGGCCGGCCATTCTGGGCGTCACTCATCCGTCAGAACGGGGCATCGGAGTTCACCCGGGAAGTTTCACGTTCTCGCTATGCGGAGGCCGGGGTGCATGAGGCCCTTCAATGGGCGTCTGATCTCGTGTGGCGGTATGGCGTCGCCCCGAATGAGCAGCAGAACCCCAATGGTCAGTCCTACACGTTTGATGGGGGCCAGATTGCCATGTGGATTTGGTACCAACACTCGCTTCCCCTGCTGTCGACCCGAAACCTCGGTTTTGATTGGGACGTGTTCCCGCTTCCATCGTCGAAACAGTCGGCGACGTACGCCGATTGGTCGTTCATCTCGATTGGCGCATCGACGGCAAACGTCGATCAGGCGTGGGATCTTGCGAGGTACCTCGCCGGGCCGGAGGGAGACCAGAGGGCACTGCGGACCGGGATTGCTTCGCCGATCATCCGAGGTTCCGAGCCGCGCTTCATGACCGGAGCCGCGGCGACGAGGAACCGAGCTGCTGCGATCCAAGCGGCGCAACAGGTCATTGCTGTCCGGCCACTGCACGAATCCTGGGAGCAGTTGACCGGATTGATCGACTACTACCTGCGTCCGGTGTGGACCGGCCAGGAACGGGCGTCGTACGCAACCAGGGATCTTGCACGGGCCCTCGACGCGGTCCTCGGTGGGATTGGACAGGGTGGCCCGGCAATCGGCAATGCGCCTGAGCCACCCCTGCCACGTCCCACCTGATTTGGATTGCGGGTCGCTTGGGTAGCCGGTCAGGATTGGTCTAGGCTTTGCCCGCTTCGTTGCCCGTATCTTTTGATTCGATGGTCGCGATGGGTGCGGCGGATGCAACGCCAAGCCGGCCCTCGATGGCGTCGCAGTAACCCGGGTCGCGTTCGATCATCAGCCATCTCCGTCCGAGCCGTTGGGCAGCAAGTCCGGTCGTACCGGTGCCGGCGAACGGATCGAGCACCAGGTCACCCGGTCGGCTCGTCGCCAAGACGATGCGCTCAAGCAGTGACGCTGGCTTCTGGGTACTGTGGATCTTTCGGCCGGATTCATCCCGCAGCCGTTCGCGACCGCCGCAGATTGGCATGTACCAGTCCGATCGCATCTGCTTGCCCCCGTTCAACTCCTTCATCGCCCGGTAATTGAAGGTAATTCGCGTCGAGGTCTCACTCTTCTTGGCCCAGATCATGGTTTCGTGCGCGTTCGTGAAGCGCACACCACGGAAGTGGGGCATCGGGTTCGCCTTGATCCACACCACGTCGTTCAG
>DDYL01000072.1:18897-19389 GCA_002347925.1 Chloroflexi bacterium UBA2235
GAACCCATTTTTCGGTGAAGCGGTCGTATTCCTCGAAACTGGCGAAAGCGTCCCACGCATCGAAGACCCCATCAACCGCGGTCTCGTTGGGGCGACGCAAGTCGGTTGCCCGCAACTGGAGGTTGTAGGGCGGGTCAGCAAAGATCAGATCAATCGAGTTTGACGGAATGTGACAGAGTGCTTCGAGGCAGTCTCCGTTGACGAGGATGTTCGGTTGGGGAGTGTCGGTGGCCGGGTCCGTTGCGGATAGCACCTGACGCGCTACGTACGAAGGGGTGTCGAGGCGTACCCATGGCACAGGTGACGTCACGACGGAAAGCGTGTCGGTGCCGACAGGTTTCAGCGATGGTGACGAGGGCTTCCGGGTGGTTGGGGGGGTCTTTTGTTTCCCGGTCACGATGCGGAGCGCGCGCGCACCCCTTGGAGCCGTGATCGCTGCACCTGCATCACCGGGGAGCGGGATCGGTGCGGGCACAATCCGCAACGCCTGCG
>DDYL01000072.1:19449-30302 GCA_002347925.1 Chloroflexi bacterium UBA2235
CTGGCCGCCCGTCCCATCGTGCCAATCTCCCCGGACCAACCCGATGCCCCGAACACGCCTGGTGGGTTCGTGATCCCCGGGCCCACGCTTGCGCGACCCCGCATGCAACAAGAACGCCCGGCGAATCTGCCCGACTCACGCCGCGGGTGGCCGCGTTGCCGCATCCCGCCGCCGCGCGGTCAGAGTGGTTTGTATCGGGGCTGTTTGGCTCCTCGAGTGACCGCGGACACGCGGCAGGGTCCGGTTCAGCGAACGTCGATGCGTCGCAGGACCCAGGCAGTGACGGCAAGAGACCCGGCGAGCACCAGTCCGATGCCGGCGCCGGTCACGGGTTCAAGCCAACCCGGAACGTTCTCATCGGGACCGGGTTCGGGGCGCATGACAATGCTTCGCGTCGATGATGGTGGCGCCAAAGAACCGGAAGCCGTGCTGCCGACCGTGAAGGCCGACGATGCCGCCATTCGCCCGAACTCGCCGGGCAGGTAAATGGTCAGCCAACGGCGTCCGGCTTCGCGTGGCGTGAAGGTGACCTCGTAGACCCCGGGCGCTCCGGCCGCCTGCATCACGCCCTCGGCAATGTCTCCAGCCCGCGGGCTCTCGTATGGGACCGCGGGGGAACGGCCAACCGTCTGCAGCACCGTGGCATCGGTAAACATCACCCGCATCGTCATCGGTTCACCCACAACTGGGGACGCCGGACGCAGTGTGAGCTGGCCCACGACAGGCGCATCGACCAGGCTGTTTGCTTCGGTGCCCCAGATCGGGCGAGGCGCACCGTTGTTCCGCACGGCCGGGGCGATCGCGGTCCCGGCGAGGCCAATCGAGGCGGCTGCGAGGATGAACTCGGGCCACCGTGAAAGAGAGACCTTCGCGCCGTCCGGAATGCCACCAAGTGCCGGTTGTCCACCGATTTTCGAACCGACAATCCAGCCGGCGACCGCCCCGATGGCTCCGGATGCAAGGGTTGGGACGGCGGCGCGCGTCAGGACGGAAAGTGACCAGACACTGCCGGCAAGGGCTGTGGTGTAGGGCCACTGCACCAGCATCAGCGTCGCCGCGTACAGCGCCCCGGCACCGGCAACTGTCCCCACGGGCCCAAGGTTGTGTCTGTGGCCGGTTCCGCCAAGGATCAGCACCATGTCAACCACTGGTGCCGCAAGCAGTACAAGCGGCACCTGAGGCCGAGGCATGGATAAACCAAGTTGGATCCAGTCAAGCAAGACGTGGAGGATGGTGAAGGTCGCCGCCGTCAGCGTTGCTCCACCGACGCGCCGTCCCGCTCTGGCCGTGACGACCAGGCCGAACGCCGTCAAGGCGGCAAGCAGCGGCGGGTGGTATGCAACCGATGACCGTGCGACGTCGAAGTCATATTCGCCGAGGGATGCGCCTCCCACGGCCGTGAACAGGCCGCCGGAAAAGAACAGTGCCGTGGTGGCAGGGGTCCAGCCGGCCGAAAACGCGTGCCACGACGCCCCGCCCGCGGCCCGGCTGACAACTTGTGCAATCCCCACCATTGCACTGAACGATGCCAGGGTCACACCTCCGATGAGGAGGAGGTGTGGCGGACTCCATATGGTCACGTCGAGACCGTAGACGCGGTGCCAGAAGTCATCCAGTGGCGCCGACGCGAGTGACATAGCAGACCCGGCAATCCCGATCAGTGAACTGGCGGTCGGCAACCGCCCGGACTGCCACGCGCTGGATACGCCGTGCAAAGCTGTTCCGAAGATGAGCAGGATTCCGGCGTACAGGACCAGATGGGGTGGGCTCCAGAATGTTTCGCGCCCGGCCACGATATGCCAGGAGACGTCCCAAGTGCCCCCGATCAGGAACAGCAGGACGCCCCCAAGCATCACCATTTCCGAGGAAAGGTGCCGGGTTGCCGGAAGACGCAACCGGCCATCGGCGGTGAATGCAGGTCCATCAACCCTTCCATGTTCCGGCGTGTTGTCCGGAGTTGCGCCTTTTCTGGCTTGACGGCGCGTCCGACGGGTGGGCGGGCCATCGGTTTCTGGCTTGACCGTTGTGGACATCTACTGAACTCCGTGGATCACCGTGGCGGGTTGTCGTCTTCCGGGAATGTCGTCACGGTTTCGGTGAGGTTGGCGCTGGTGGTCATGGCGCGCATCCGCGAGACAACTGCTGTGTGCAAAGGTTCGGGCACGGGATCGAGACCAATGAGATCCGAAAGCCAGAGCCCGTCACAGGCCAGACGGACTATCGTTGCATCAACCGGGTCGATGCCATCGCTTTCGAGATTCTGTTGCCACCGGCGGTATGCCTCCCGAACCGGTTCCAGCAAGGCCGGGTTGTTGGAGACTGCGGCGGCGATGCCCGTACTCGTCAGGGCCGGTCCATTTCCGCCAGATGCCTTGGAGGCATGCGTTTCCGACGCGGGAGCCGATGTGTTGATCGCCGCATCGAGATAGGCACGCGTCCAGGCACCGGGCTTGCCGGGCACCGTGAAGGTCTCCACCTCGGCGTCGAATTGGGCGACAAGCGTTTCCACAAGCCCGCGGATGAGGTCATCCTTCGAGGAGAAGTGGTAGAGCAAGCCACCCTTGCTCAAGTGTGCCTCGGCGGCCACGGCATCGAGGGTCAACCGCCGCGCACCTTCGCGCGAAATCAGTTGCGCGGCTGCCGCAAGAATGGAATCGCGGGCGTTGATGCTCATCCGATGCGCTTACTGTACCAACCGGACGGTACACCACCCGAGCCTAGGCCGGCGTGTCGCGCGTTGGGGATTGGGATACCCAAGGTGCGGGGTATGATGGAACGGTCATGAACGTGTTCACCATCGTGATGTTGGCGGGGATGGCATTGTGGTGGGTTCCACCATTGCGCCGTCTTGTCGTCGAACGGACGAATCGCACGGTCAAGGTCCTGCTCGTGCTGCTTCCCGTCATGTATGCAGCGAACCTGATCTATTCATTCTTCTGGGGACAGCGAGACGAGTCGACCACCGTCGGCTTTACGGTTCTGGCCCTGCTGATCGTCTGGGGTGGCCTGATTGCGGTCGGCAACTGGATGGAACGGCGTCATGCCGCACCACCCTTGGCGCCTTCCTTGGGGTCCATGACCCGGTTTCCTGGCATGCCGAGGCAGATGGGTGAACTCGGGCGAGCAACCGTGGCGAAGGCCGCGCGTGATGCTGCCGTGACCGATGCCGCAACCAGGGCCGCTGACGTAGCGGTGAACGTCGGTATACCGGCAGCGGTCCGGATGGTGGGGATGGTGTCGCCACTTGCCGGTCGGATTGCCCAGGCAGCTGCCCCATCCGCAATCCGCGCCGCGCAGGCGGCCACGCCAGGCATGGTCCGCGCGGCGCAGGCTGCGGCCCCCGGCATGATCAAAGCTGCCCAAGGTGTTGCACCCGGGGCGGCTGATTCCGTGTCAGGTGCGGTTCGAGCAGTCCGCAACGTTGACACCGGATCTGTGGCAATGGCTGCGGGACGGGCGAGTGGGCGTCTGTTCGCCCGGGCACGCCGAAGCATCAACGCGGTCACCAATCCGCCCGCGTAACGCACGCTCCGGAGTTGCGTCCGCTCACCGTCCCTGTTGTGATAAGTGGTCACGATTTCGGCCACGCTGGCACGCAATTGTGTATTGGCATGTGCTATCGTTTCCCCAATGCGAACACACGTTCTAGGTGCGATGGCTATCGACGACGTTCAGGCGGACCGTGAAGTCAGTGCCTCGATGGCTCCCCGACCGGATATGCGCCCGAGATGACTGTGCGCGTCGTGGTCACCGCGGACAACCATCTCAATCGCTACGTGGCGCGCATGCCGGCGGCGCGACTCGACGAAAGACGCACCCGCCTTCGGCAGGCGTTCAGGCAGGTTGTCGACGGTGCGGTTGCTGAACGCGCGGATCTCGTCGTCCTTGCGGGGGACACGTTTGATGCGCTTGACCCGCGCAACCTCGAGCGCGCGGCATTCGCGAACTTTCTCGCCCAATTGCGCGATGCTGGCATCGCTGTTGTTGCCGTCGGCGGCAACCACGATTCACCTCGCCAGACAACCGATCACGGTGGGTACGCGCCGTTTGACGAATTTGCCGAGGCAGGACTTCTCCACTATCTCGGCAAACCGGGCGGACCGGGTGAACTGGAACATGTCGTGCTCAACCTCGGTGGGCAACGGATCCTGATTGCCGGGGCCTCATGGTCGGCGGTCGGGATCGATGGGGGTGATCCCCTCGCTGCCGCGAACCTCCCTTCGCTCGTCGATGGGGCACCCGATTGGACAGTCGTCGTCACGCACGCGTCGATTGAGGGACACTCGTTTCCAGGCAGTTTCGAGCCTGTTGTCAAACGCGACACCATCGCCGCGCTTGGTGCGGATGTCTTCATCGCTGGTCACGTCCATCATTCGTTCACGACAACTATTGCGACTGCGGGTGGACGTCCATGTCAGGTTCTCGTTCCAGGTGCTACCGAGTGGATGACCTTCGGCGAAATGAGTGGCAAGCCGGGCTTCTGGATCATGGAACTCCGGGCTGATGGCACCAGGAGCCTTCAACGGAAGCCAATCACCCCGCAGGCGCGCGTCACCCTTGAGGTGACTGGGGTCGAACTCCAACCTGTCGGTCTCGGTGGTTTGCGCCCTGATGTCGAGACCCCGACCGAAGTTCTCCTGGATCGCATTGCATCCCGGGAGAACCCTGACGCCCTTGCCACGATGCGGATCCACGGTCCAGTCGCCCGGGAGGTCTACGAGGGACTCAACCTCTCGGCCGTGCACGAGGCCGGCGTCAAGGGGTTCTTCACCTTTGATCTCGATGCGTCTGGGCTCATGCCCGAGGGTATTGCCGTACCTGGCGTGTCGCTTGAACGGCGGTCACAGGCAGAGGAGATTGCCGCCACGGTCGACACGTTGCGCGGCCAGGCAACTGATACCGAGCGCGAGTTCCTCGAACGCGCATTCGATCTCATCGCGCCCTATTTCGTCGGTGGCAGTGACCGTGCCTTCACGAGCGACCAACGTGACGCCACGGCGTCGCCTCGTCCTGTTGACGAGGGGGTGCAGGCATGATCACCATTGAGCGGTTGACCGTCGTCCGGTACAAGCGCCTCCGAAAGGTCGACATTGTCTTTCCTGATCGGGCAAGCATCCTGATCGAGGGAAACAACGAGGCGGGCAAGTCCACGCTTTTCGAGGCTATCCACTTCGGGCTGTTTGGTGAGCACCTCGGTGGTTGCACGCACGCGGAGGCAATCCCACATGATGCCGATTTTGCCCAAGTATCTGTCGTCGTCCGCATAGACCTCGGGGATGGCCCACCCGATACCCTGCGGGTGGAGCGCGAGATCAGGAGTGTTGGTCGTCGGATCGTCCCCCAGGCATCTGTCTACGTCCTGCGTGGCAATGGAGAGGGTGAACGCGTCACGTCGGTTTCCCCTGTCAACCGGCGCGTCATCATGGAACTCGGGGGCCTCACGTCCGAGGCCCTGTTGAACTCGTGCTTTGTGCCCCAGAAGCAACTTGGAAGCCTCGAGGTCCAGGATCGACGCCAACGCGAGGCATCGGTTGCATCGCTTCTGAACCTTGACCGGTTGACCAAGGTCGCACAGTTGCTTCGCCCCGACCGCACGCACGATGCCGATCTCAAGGTGCATGAGGCGCGCCTGAAACTCGCTCGCGCCTCAGACAATCTGGCACGGCTCGCCCGAGATTTCGAGATCCACACCGCGAAACTCCGTCTTGCCTGCTTGAGAGACCATGCCTTGCGCCTTCGCGAAGCACAATCAGATCTTGACGCTTCGCGGCGCAACCTTGCCGAGGCGAACGATCTCGCCGAAACCGCGGCTAGGAGGCTGCTGGCAATCCGATCGCTCGACGAGGCGATAGCGGCGTGGCGGGCGCTGCGTGATGCACATGTTGCGGCTGACAGGGAGGCTCGCAATCTTGACGTGGAGTCCATACGTCTCGATGACGCAATCGCGGCCGAGACCGCGCTTCCGTCACTTCGGGAAGTTCGAGATGGCCTGGTTGCCATTCAAGGCCAACTCCAGACGGTTTCAACATGGGACAGCATGCGCCCGGGGATTGTGAACGACCTCGCGCGTGCCGCTGCGCGCCGCGATGCGCGTATCCGATTGCAGCGCGACCTGCACGAGATCCTGCGAGAGGAGACCGATGCAACGGAACGACTCCATGAACTCCAGGACGAGGTCAGGGCCCTCGAACCGAGGATTCTGGCGCACGCGAACGCCAAACGCCGCGCCGATCAACTGACCACGCTCCTCAGGCGTCTCCACGAAGTCGAGACCCGTCGTCGTGCGGCAACGGAGGCGCAAGATCGCGTGGACGATCATGCACGGATTGAACAGGGCATCGCCGACCTGCGGGCCAAGTACGCGTCTGTTCAGGATGAGGTCCGGCGCCTTGGTGCGATTCGCGACGCAGTTGTGGAGCGTCAACGAATGCACGACGTGCGCACTGCCCTTGGCGACGCCTTGCAAGCGGTCATTTCCTTGCGCGAGGCCGAGCGCCGCGTCAGCCAGTTGAAAGGCCTCGTCCTTGGCGTGCTCGACAATCCTGAAGGGGTTGTGCTCTCGTCAGGTATCGCCCTGCGTCTTGCGGTGTCACACGAACGAGTTGGTGCCCAGGTGGTCTCACTGCACTTGGAGACCGGTCACGCGCGGGTTACCGAGGTCCGCGACGCATCCGACACCGAGATTGAACAGCTCCGCGAACATTCGGTACCCGTTCTCGCACCACCCGACGTGGATCACTTCCGGGAGATCGCCGAAACTGCCAAGCACGCACTTGCCGAACGAGGTGAACCGCTACCGTCGTCGCCTCGCGCCGCGGAGGTTCGTCTGCGGGAACTCGACGAACTCCTCACCTCGCCCGTTCCCGAGTTCGATGCAACCCGACTGGAGGACGCGAAGTCCCGTCTGGCCGGCATTGAGGGTGAGGGCAAGGCGCTACGGGCGGAGTTGGTCCGGTTGGGTCAACTGCCCGGGCTCCTGCGCATCGCGCAAGGTGCTTCATCGAGTCTGGATGAATCCATTGCCCGGTGCCAAACCGAGGCCACCGCGCTTGGCATTGAGTTGGGGACGGACTATTCCGACGCGGTCAAGTTGATTGAGGATGCGCACAGGATTGCTGACGAGGCGTCCGACCGGCTTGCACGCGAGGCTGGTGGACACCAGTTGCTTGGACGGCAGGTTTTGGACCAGGAGAACAACCTCGCGGGCATAGTCCGCCGTCGGGATGGGATTCGTGACGACCTCTCGCTTGACGATGACGAAAGCCTTGTGGCTTCGATCTCCGAAGGTGAGGCACGAATCGCGTCCGGCGATGGCACCGTGCGCGAGACGCTTCGGCGCGTGATCGACCAATGGCGCACCGTTCGCGGGATTGTCGTTGACCAAACGATGTCTGACGTCATCGATCGCGACGTTGTCGACGCCGAGGTGCGTGGACTGCGGGCCGTCGTCTCGTCCGGAGGGAGTGGCGCATGGAGTGCCTGTGAACCCTTGGCAGTCGTCATCCGCCGGATTGTTGGTGATGCCGAACGCGTGGTGACCCGGTTCGAAGGCCGCGCGAACGAGTTCGTTCGTGCATCTGGTTCGACTGACCAGGCACGAGCCCGTCACGCAACGGCTGTATCAGAACAGGTTGAGGCCTGGGACCGATTAGACGCATGCATCGATGCTTCGAACGCGGCGTGTGCACCGTTCGGCATTCCACGCGTGGAGAGCCTGGTGCGCACAGAACCACTGTCCACACCGGATGTGTCGCTCTTGAACACGTTCAACTCAACCATCGCGAAGCTTGACCGCGATGGATCCGAACGCTTGCGTGAAGAAGCAAATCGTCGTCTCGGCGCCGCGGTGAATGGTCAGGATGAGGTGCGTCGGCGATGCCTCGATGAGTACGCGGGTGCGGTTGCCGAAGCGTCAGCACTCAATCGCCCGATAAATTCGGCTGATGCGTCTGCGGACGCCGGTGAGCTTGCCGAGATCATCGAGAACACATTTCCCGAACTTGCGGACCCCGCGTTGCCCGATCGGGTCACCCTTGACGGTGCCATCCGTGATCTCGTTGGACGGACCTACGCCGCGGAGATGTCGCGGGACGAGGCATACGTGACCTTGGGACATGAGGATCCCATCTCTGTTGAGAGTGCTGAGGCTTCTCTGAGGGTGGCGCGGATTGACGTTGAGGCCAGGCGTCGGGCGACCCTGATCCTTGAGACGACCCGGAAGCGGATGATCGATGCCATCCTGCCGGATACCCAGAACCAGATGGCTGTGGTGCTTCCACGGTTGACTGCCAACCGCTATCGGTTCCCGCGGCTTGACAGCGATTTCAGGCTTGAGGTCTGGGATGAACGAAAGAACGGGTGGGTCCGCCGGTCACTCTTCTCCGGAGGCACCCAAGACCAGTTCTCGTTATCCCTGCGTTTGGGATTTGCCATCGCAGCCCTGCCCAGGGAAATCGGCGCCGTTCCGGGCTTCCTGTTCCTTGATGAGCCACTCTCGAGTTTTGACCGAGATCGGACACTGGCGCTCGTCGATTTGCTTCGCGGTCCTGATGGGCCGATTGCCAGCCACTTCAGGCAAGTCTTCCTGATCTCCCACTCTCAGGCTTTCGACCCGCAGCTGTTTACCCACCAGGTCCTTCTCGAGGACGGGGAGGTCGTACGGAGCTCCCTGCCCACGCTCCCGCCGGAGTCGGATCGTCTACGCGTCGGTCCTTGAGGCCGACGGAGTTTCACCGGCTAAAATCCGTGCCGATGGGGTTGCGTGCAGTTCAAACCGGTGCGTCACCGATACCCGGTTTGGCGGGTGACCGGGGAGGACATCCGGTTGCCACCAACGGCGATGTGCAGGTTGCACTTTCGACCGGTTCGGCGTACACCCACGGTCTGTCTCGCATCTTCGAGATGGCTGGTCTGGCGGGCTATCACGGGGTCGAGGTCATCGTCGATGAACGGTGGGACACCCGGCAAGCGCGCTACCTCCGTCGACTGACGTCTGAGACGGGGATGCCTGTCCTGAGTGTTCACGGACCATTCCCGAAGGCGCGCATAGCTGGTTGGCCATCTGATGAGATCGGCCGGGTTAAGGAGGCGGTCCGCCTCTGCGAGGATGTTGGGGCACGGACGCTCAATGTCCACGTTCCTGAACGCTTCAGGGTTGCAACCGTTCAGGGGTTCGGACGTCAGGTCTTTGTGCCTTTGCCCGGTGCTTCGGCATCCATGCGACGATTTGCCTCATGGCTGACTGACGGAGGACTTGACCTGCTGCAAGTTTCTACTCCGGTTGCCATTGTCGTGGAAAACATGCCGTTGCGAACCCTTCTCGGGCGCAGGTTCGACATGCACGTCTTGAATGATTGGGCGTCACTTGGAGGGTTCTCCCGGGTCTGCCTCGACACCACCCATGCCGGCACGACTGGTGACGACCTGCTGGAAGTCGCGTCCCGGCTTGCTGGCCGGATTGCGCACGTCCACCTCTCCGACTTCGACGGGCGGAACCAACACTTGCCGCCGGGACGCGGGAACCTGCCCCTTGAACCATTTGTGCGGTGGCTTGGCCGACGGCAATACCGGGGCATCCTCGTTGTGGAACTGACCCCGCATGCGTTGCCCGCCCAGGATGATGCACGTTTGGTTGCCGAGTTCACCAAGGCGCGGGAGTTCTGCGTGACCAATTACCGCGCCGGGGCGATGGTCGATGCCGGTTCCACCATTGCCCAGGCGGGGACGCGCGGATGACCAGCACGCCTTCGGGTAGACAAGGAACTGCGATCTCCGAGGCCCTCGTTGGCAAGCTTGCCTGCGTTGCGTGCGGTTCACCCGTCAGCCTTCCTGCTGACGGGGCGTCTGTCTCGTCCCAGGTTGTGCTCGCCTGTCGCTCATGTTCGGCGCGCTATCCGGTGATAGACGGCATTCCGGTCCTGCTTCCTGGTGAAACCTCCGACTGGGCGCGCCTGCAACGCGACCTCTACGACGCAGTCGCGCCCCATTACGACGGAACGATCCCGGTGCATGTCAACCGGCACTATCGGGACAAGCGCGTTGGTGTGGTGCGGAGTCTCGCTCCCTATCGTGGTGAGGTTCTCGATGTGGGATGCGGGACCGGCGCGTTCGCTGGTGCGCTTCGCACACTTGGGTATGAGACCTATGGCGTGGATGCCTCCCTCGGGATGTTGACTGAGGCGTCCCGCGACGGGCGTGCCGAAGTGGTCGTCGGTCGGGGCGAGAGGTTGCCATTCCAGCGTGGATCATTCGACCTGGCGATCACCATCGCTACTCTCCATCACATCACTGACCCGGTCCGAATTGCCGAGACACTCGCCGAGATGCTTCGCGTGGTGAGGCCGGGAGGCATGGTCGTAGTGTGGGACCACAATCCCAAGAACCCGTACTGGCCATACCTCATGAAGCGCTTGCCGCAGGACACCGGCGAAGAACGGCTCATTCCCCTCGAGGAAGTTGTCTCGGCCCTCGAAGGTGGAGGTGGCGTGTCGATCAGGTCTTTCCGTTCGGGACTGGTGCCCGAGTTCGCACCTGAGTGGCTTCTTGGCGGGTTCCAACTCGCCGAAGCGATCGTCGAACGTCTGCCTGTGGTGAATATCCTGTGCGCCCACAATGTCGTGATCGCGCAGGTTCCGACCGGCCGGCCTGCACGGGTGGGCTAGTGTGACGCGAGATTCAGGTCCCTCGCGAACGAGGCTTTCCGACGACGAACCCCGGCCAAGTTCACGTGGAAGTCGTGAGATATTTCCATTGGTTGCCCGCCGCGGTGGTGCCCGCGGTGCGCGGGCGACCGAACCATTGAAGGGGTTCCGCAAGGTTTCGGATGTCCGCCCAGTCTCCGTGGGTGAGGAGCT
>DDYL01000072.1:30341-53880 GCA_002347925.1 Chloroflexi bacterium UBA2235
CGGATTGCGCTTGGCGTGTTGTGGTTCAGCCTGCTGACGGTCAGGATGGTCATCTACGTCTCGATGATCGTGGGGAGCCTAGGTGGTGCCGCGATGGTTGCCTGGGGCATCGTCCGGCTACCCGACCACCCGGATGCGGACATCTCGCATTTCATGCACTGGACGCGAGTGATCGCGGTACGCGGAATGGATCAGGCATACGCCGGCGTCTATCCCGACACCTATCTGATCTACCCGCCAGGCTCGGCGTGGGTCTACCGTGGAGCTGTTGAACTGGCGAGGACGGTTCCCCGTCCGGATGACCTGTCGCCTCCACCCTTTGCTGTCGAGGTCATGACCTACCTAACGAGCCTCACTCCCCTGGTGGTTGAGGCGGAACCAGTGGACGAGCAAAGTCCCGCGCCCGTCCCCGACGTTGAGGCAGGCAACGTGGAAGGTGGTGCGTTAGTGGGGGGTCCGCCGGGGATCGCAGTCATCGCGCCGGGGTCACCTGCAACCGCAACCGATGAGACGGTCATCACGCCCAGGGCGCCACAGGCCACGGCCTCCCCAATCCCGCCCGCCGTCGTGGCTGATCGGGGTCCAGTTGTTCCCGCCGCTAACGGCGCAGCGGTGGATCCCGCACCAATCCCGGCGATTGCGACCCCATCCGTCCTGCCTCTCGATGAAGGTACACCGCCCGCGCCCGACAACGGCGCAAGCGAGAGTGTTCCCGATGAGGACAGCGTGCCACCGCCTGTGCCCGAAGGCCCTGCAGTGCAGTACCGGACCAATGGACGCCAATCGGTGGTGCGTCTCGCCTACACTCGGGATCAGGCACCGCTTTTCAGTGAAGACGAAGGTGACCCACCACCGGATCCGGCAGTGCCCACCGACCCACCTCCCCCCCCACCTGCCACCATCGTTCGGCCGCCCGGGGTGAAAGTCGTGCCTGACATCGATGACGCGTGGTTGCGCGTCTGTGTCAAGTTGATGCCTGTTGCCGGGCACTTTGCCCTTGCACTCACCATCTTTGCCTTGGTCACAGGCGCCTCGCGCACCTTCTGGCGTGGTTGGTTCGCGATGACGGTGTACGTGTGGAACCCCGCTGCCCTCTTTGATACGGGGTACTGGGGCCAGGGCGACACCATTCACACCTACCTGCTCGCGTTCGCTACCGGTGTCCTCTTCGCGGTCCCATCGTGGTGGCCTCTGCGCCACCTCGGCAGATGGAGGTGGCTACCCCAGTTCATCGTTCCGATCACCGGTGGCATTGCCGGGGGGTTGACGGCGGCGGCGATGCTTACCAAGCCTCAGGCCTGGGTCTTCCTGCCTTTCGTGCTGTGGATTGCATGGCGTCGGGTTGGCCCGATCGGACTGGCATCGTTCGGAATGGTCGCGGTCGTCGTTGCCACGTTCATTGTGAAACCATGGCAGGACGCCGGCACGCTTGGTGATGCCTTCACGGTGTTTGCCGCGCTCACGCAGGTGATGCCTTCGGTTTCGGCCAATGGCCACAACCTTTGGTGGCTCAAGTTGGGTCCGGGGGCACTCGCGGTCTTCGATTCCCTCCCCGTCGGAGGCATCGGGCCGATACTCCTGCCCGGACACCTGACCTTCGCCACGGCTGGCCGGCTCGCCTTCGGAGCATTCGCGCTTTTTGCCGCCCTTCGCCTGACGGGTCCACTCAATCTCCGTGTCGTGCTTGCCTCGCACGCGTACCTCGCCAGCGCCTACTTCATGACCATCACGCAGGTCCACGAAAATCACCAGTTCGCGGCGGTGCCATTCCTGGCAGCGGCGGCTGCCCTCGACCTCGCGTTCCTGCCCATTTTCCTTGCAACTTCAATCGCCAGCTTCGTCAACATGGCCGTCCATGACTTCCTGTGGGGCGAACCGATGACGGCCCTGATCCTTGCCGAGTTCCCCTCGCTCGCCCAGTGGGGGATCGTCGATGGTCCGACGTTGCAGATGGCGAATGCATGGTTCAACGTGAGCACCTTCGGCCTGTTCTCGGTGATCTTCCTGTTTCGGCCGACCACGCCTTCCCAGTCTTCACGCTACCTGGCATGGCGTGCGCGCCTGACGATGATTGCCGGTCTTGCCTTGGCCGGCGGCTCGTGCGGAGCGCTGTGGGTGCTGACCCATGACGCCGTAGCCGTGGCGGCGATGTGGCAGGTATTTGCGATCGGCGCGAAGGCGGCGCCACTCATGGAGGCGCATCTCGGGTTCGTTACCACCCTGGACGCACGCCTCGGGCGCGCTGCCGTGGAATACATCAACATCTACTATTTGCTTGGAACCGTCGCGGTTGTCGTGGGAACACTGGCTGCCTGTGCGGGTGCGGTGTGGACTCTCGGCTCATTTTGGCGTGGGTTTCAGGAGCGTCGTGACGAGGAACTGGTGCGAAAGGCCATGAGCCTGAACCAGGCGATCAGTCTTGACGACGCGGACTCAGACGAAATAATGATCTAGCGCGTGTCCACGTGCGGAGGATGGTCCCGCGATGACTGCGGTCAGTGTGCCTCCACCAACGGCCAGCCGGAACAAGGTGGCTGTCTTTCTCGATGCAATCAAGTTTGAACACACGATCTTTGCGCTGCCATTCGCGTACCTCGGGATGATCCTCGCTGCCCGGGGACTGCCGAGTTTCGTGCAGTTCGCATGGATCACGGTTGCGATGGCGTCGGCCCGGACGTTCGCCATGACGCTCAACCGTCTCATCGACCGCCACATCGATGCGAGAAACCCACGCACCGCGGGTCGCGCCTTGCAACGTGGCCTCCTGTCCGTCCGTGACATGTCGATTGCGGCGGTGGTTTCCGGGATTGCCCTTGCGGTCGCGGCCTCGCAACTCAATGACTTATGCCTGATCCTGATGCCGGGCGCCGTCGTCCTGTTGACGCTCTATTCGTTCACCAAGCGGTTCACGTGGCTGTGCCACTTCGTCCTTGGTTGCTCGATAGCCCTCGCACCCATTGGGGCGTGGGTTGGTGTCACCGGTGCGGTGACGACCGAACCACTCCTACTGGGACTCGCGGTTGTCTTCTGGCTAGCGGGTTTTGACATCATCTATGCCTGTCAAGATATCGACGTCGACCGCCAACAGGGGCTGTTCTCGGTTCCGTCGAGGTTCGGCCTCGCGCGGGGTCTCCAGATTGCCCGCGCCTGTCACGTGGTCACCATCATCTTCTTTGGTGCAGTGGGGGTGGTGTGCGGCTTAGGGGTGACCTACTGGGTCGGCGTGATGGGAGCGGCGGGACTGCTCATCTATGAACACTCAATCGTGTCCCCTGACGATCTCTCGAAGATGAACATTGCGTTCTTCAACGTGAACGGGTTCCTTGCCGTCTCGCTCTTCCTGATGACGTCTGGAGACCTGCTTGTGGGGTGGTTCTTTGGCCGGTAGGCCGGAACCGGAAGGCGACAACCCATGTCCGTACGACCGCCAGTCATCGTTGGCATCACCGGTGCAAGTGGGCACCTGCTTGCCCGGCTCATCGTCGATCAACTTCAGGATTACGGTTACCCAGTCATCCTTGTAGCCACACCTGCGGGCCAGCGTGTCTGGCGAGAGGAACTCGACGTTGACCTTGCCGTGAGTGCGGCGGCATGGCGCGACCGTGGAATGGTCACGACCTACCCGGTTGGCGACATCGGCGCGCCCATCGCCAGCGGAGGCTTGAACACCGCGGGCATGATCGTCGTGCCGTGCAGCATGGGAACCCTTTCGGGGATCGCGACCGGTGCGTCAGGAAATCTCCTCGAGCGCGCGGCTGACGTGACCTTGAAGGAATACCGGGTGCTCACCCTCATCCCAAGGGAGACACCCCTCCATGCGATCCATCTTGAAAACTTGCTCAAGTTGTCTCGAATGGGTGTGCGCATTGTCCCGCCGATCCCGGCTTTCTACCTGAAGCCGCACACGGTTGAAGAGTCCATGCGCCAACTCGTTCCCCGGATACTGTCCGTGCACGGCATTCCGGAAGCGCGGGACGAACCGTCGGCCTACGTCCCTGCTTCCCTCGCATAGGGTTCCCTGATAGCCGGGTTCACAGGTGCGTCCCCGGCGAACCTGCCCCCGGCTGATGCGCGTCACCGTGTCAGGAAGCTGAGGACCCGCGAAGCAAGCGTTCCATACGGCGGTGAAAGCCACCGCATCGCGTCTATCGGTCCCTGATAGAGAACCGGGCGCATCTTGGAAAAGGTCGTGAAGCCCTCGCGACCGTGATAGTGACCCATTCCAGACGCGCCGACCCCGCCGAACGGCAGATCGTGCTGGGCAACATGCAGGAGGGCGTGGTTGACCGTGACGCCACCGGACATCACGCGTTCCACGATCCGTTGGGCCACAGACTCGTCATTGGTGAACGGGTAGAGGGCGAGCGGGCGAGGACCGGCGATGATCGTCGTCACCACTTCGTCGAGGTTGGTGTAGCCGATCACCGGCAGGATTGGCCCAAAAATCTCGCGAGTCATGACGTCCGCATCGGCGGGCGCGTTCAGAACGAGATGAGGCGCGAACTTCCGGGTTGTCGCATTCCAAGGTGGACCTGGCAGCAATGGGATGACCGTTGCGCCGCGTGACCGCGCGTCTTCGATCGTGGCCTTCAACCGGTTGAAAGACCGGTCATCGATAACGGACGTGTAGTCCGGCGTGTCAATCGACCGGTACTGGCGTGGAACGACCATGCGGGCGTGCGCCACGAATGCGTCCACTGCCGCGTGGGGAACAAACGCGTGATCGACGGTCGTGCAAATCTGGCCGGCATTCAGGCACTTGACCTGGATGATGCGTTCTGCCGCGGTTGCGACTGGGAAGTCCTCGCAGACGATCGCCGGCGACCGGCCTCCAAGTTCGAGCGTGACCGGAACGAGGTTGGCAGCGGCGGCCGACATGACCCGCCGACCGGTCTCACTGGAGCCGGTGAATAGCAAGTGGTCGAACGGTAGTGAGCTGAACGCCTCGCCGATGCCTCCGGTTTCCTCGACGAAGGTCAGCCGATCGGTCGGCAAGTAGGTCGGCATCCTGTCGATAAGCAACCGGGTGAGCGTGCGCGAGTTCTCGCTCATCTTGACCATCGCCCGGTTCCCGGCGGCGAGGATTGCTGTCAGTGGCACGAAACTCAAGTTCAGGGGGAAGTTCCAGGGAACGATGGCGCCGATCACACCCAGTGGTTGCGGGATGACCCGGTTGCGAGATCCTAGGAAAGTGATGTCCACCGATCTCCGCTGGACCCTCATCCAACTCCTGAGGTGGCGGCACGCGTGATCGATCCCCTGAATGACTGGCAGGACCTCGGTGAGCAGGGTTTCATGGGGTGACCGGTGGCCATAGTCAGCGCTGATCGCATCGCAGAGTGCCTGCTTGTGATCCCGTACAAACCGTTGGATCGCGCGAAGGTGCGCGACCCTGTCCTCGTAGGTAGGCAGGGACTCTGTGTGGAAGGCTTGCCTCTGGCGGGCGAGGATCGCTCCGAGTGTTTCCCGATCAGAATGGTCGGCGCCCGCGGCCGAGGCGCCCAGTTTTCCTTCACTGTTCACGCCGAGACAATACTGGGTTCTGCGACTTGTCGCGTTTCCCCGCTTCGATGGATCGCGCGGGATATCCTCCCAACGCAACGTACGACATCTAGTGTCTTGTGGGACTGAGAGGGAAGCGACGTGGAACTTGGCATCTCGAGTTACTCCTTTCACCGACTGAGCAAGGGACCGGAGTGCAATGAACCGATCCCCGCAATCGAGACGATGATTGACCGCACCGCCGCGCTTGGATGCACCGGTTTCGAGGTGCTTGGCGTGCACATGCCGTCGACGGATCGGGCGTATCTCAACGGCTTGAAGCTTCATGCCCTGCATGCCGGGGTCCACTTCCTGTCTGTGTCGGCCCACCATGACTTCGTCAAGACGACCGCCGAGGCACGCCACGAACAGGTCGGGATTGTCAACAAGTACATCGAGGTCGCTGCCCAGGTTGGTGCGCCCGTGGTGCGTGTCTTTGGTGGCCGGTGGCGGACGGTGACCGACTTCTCTGAATACATGGCGCGCCGTGGACATGAGCCTCCGGTGCCCGGATACACCGAAGACGATGCTTGGGGCTGGATCTTCGAGTCGTTTGCCGATTGCTTGAAGACGGCAGAGCGCGAAGGGGTCGTTTTGGCACTGGAGAACCATTGGGGGTTCACGGCAAGCGCTGCGGGGACGTGCCGGATCATCGAGACCCTCAACTCGCCATGGTTGAAGGCGATGATCGACACCGGAAACTTCCTGGAAGGGGACCTGTACGCCGAAATCGAGCAGATGGCGCCACACGCCGTCCTCGTCCAGGCAAAGGCGTACCCCGGTGGTGGGCTGTATTACACACTTGATCTGGACTATCCACGCATCCTGGACATCTTTCGCCGGCACGGCTACCGCGGGGCGCTCAGCCTCGAGATGGAGGGCAACGCCCACCCGGACCAAGGTGTTCCCGAGGCCCTGGCCATGCTTCGCGCTGCCCTCGCACACTGAAACTGGAGAGAGCGATGACCATACAACTAGGATGCATGAACCGCCCGTGGGGAAAGTTCACCTTTGACGACGCCCTCGGCGGGATCGCCGCTGCAGGGTTCGCGAATTTTGGCCTCCTGCTGATGCATCAGGACGCGGTGGTGACCGGTGACACCACACCTGCCGAGGCGGCCGAAGTCTCGGCCCGGGTCCGCGCCCACGGACTTTCGATGCGGATGATCCCCTCGAATGTCCCGTTGGACAAGGGCCACGACGTGGCAATCAGGTACGTACGAACAATGATCGGACATGCCTCCGCCCTCGACGTCCGAATCTTGCTGGAGATGGGTTCCAGCCATCCTGAGCGGTATGACGATTACTTCGCCGTCATGCGTGCCGCCGCTCCGATTGCGGCTGACCATGGTGTCACGATCGCCCTCAAGCCGCACGGCGGACTTTCGACTACGAGCGATGACTGTCTCCATGCGATTGAGCGGGTTGACCACCCGGCGTACCGCCTGTGCTTCGACCCCGGCAATCTCCTGTATTACGCGGGCGAACGGCCGGAACCTGCCCTCACCAAACTGATCAAGTACGTTGTGGCAACCTGCCTGAAGGACGAAACTGGTGGGAGTGGCCCCAACCGTGCGGTTGACGTGACGGCTGGTGATGGTGACGTGGACTTCCCGACAATCATCGGAACGCTGAAAGCGCATGGGTTTGCTGGCCCGGCAATTGTCGAGACACTGGGCCTTGGCACCTTGGAAGAGGTCAACGCCAATGCCTTACGTGCACATGGATACCTCGCTGGACTCATTGCTGGCTAGCACGGTGTACCTGGCAAACCAGCCCTGACTGGAATTGGAGAGAGACATGAGCGAGAAACGCACGCTTTCCGTGGGGTTGATCGGTTGCGGCACGATGGGTGGGTCGCATGCGACCCAACTGGTCACCTTGCCCGAGGTTCGTCTGGCCGTGGCCTGCGATTTGGATATCACCCGTGCCGAAGCAGTGGCTACCCAAGCCGCCACCAAGGGGCAGACTGTCCGGGTGACGACTGACGTGGCGACGGTCCTCGCGGACCCGTCCATCGATGGGGTCATCGTGGCAACCCCGAACTTCACCCACAAGGACGTCGTCCTCGCTGCGCTCGCCGCTGGCAAGGATGTCTTTTGCGAGAAGCCGATGGCGCTGACCCTTGCCGACTGCGACGTGATGATCGCCCGCGCCCACGAACTCGGACGCAAGTTGATGGTCGGTCAGGTCCTTCGCCTGATCACCGTCTTTGCGACCGTCCGCCGTCTCGTCAGTGAGGGAACGGTGGGCAAGCCATTTGCCGTGCGGATCCTGCGATGCGCACGCCGTGGCGCGGATGGGCCATGGGCGGCGACCTGGCGTTCCAAGCGTGCCAATACCGGGGGCCTCCTACACGAGGTCAACGTGCACGAGTTCGACTTCATGCGGTCGATCTTCGGCGAAGTGGCCGAGGTCACTGCCATGGCTGCCAACTTCACCCGGCCTGAATACGACTACGAGGATCACGTGGTAGTGACCCTCCGGTTCCGCAACGGCGGGCTTGGAGTGCTCGAATCGTCGGTGGCGACGGTCATCGGCGCGACGGAAGGTCTGGTGACGGGTGATCGTGGAAGCATCTTCTACGACTGGGCGCGCAATCATGTCTCGTACCGTCTGGTCGACGGGACCGAGGTGGAAGTGCCTGTCGAACGCGATGCGGGCCGATCCGTCCAGAGCGAACTAAGCAGCTTTGCCCAGTGGGTGTTGCACGACGAGGCGCCGGTGGTGACTTCCGAGGATGGACGCCGGGCCGTCCAACTTGCCGAGGCGGCCTACGAATCAGTTGCGACCGGACGCACTGTTCACCTTCACTAACCACTTCACTGACCACAACTGCGTGATGGGCGAGACCCCTGCCACCCGGCGATCTCGCTCCCGTGATCCGCGCGCCTCTCCCCTTCCCCGTTACGACGGGCGAAGGGGAGAGGCGTGGCCCGTCAGTCGCCCTGCAGGTCGCGTCCCATGCGCCACATCCCGGCCGTGAGGCCCCCATCCACCGGGAGGACCACGCCTGTGATGAAACTGGCGTCGTCCGATGCGAGGAAGGTTATTGCGGCCGCGATGTCGTCTGCCTGCCCGACCCGGCCGATCGGGTACCAGGGCGTCAGTCGCTCGAAGATGTCCGGGGTCCGTTCCAGTCGTCTTGTCCAAGCCGGCGTCTGGACTGTTCCCGGGCAGACGACATTCGCACGGATCCCGTACTGGCCATACCGCACCGCCAGGTTCTTGGCGAAATTGATCACCCCGGCCTTGGCGGCGCTGTAGGCGTCGTCACCGATTCCCATCAGGCCATTGACCGTCGAAACGCAGACGATCGATCCCCGGCCGGCATCGATCATTCCTGGCAGGATTGCCTTGGAGACGACGAACTGGCTCCGCAAGGCCCCGACCATGACCCGGTCCCAGGTCTCCACGGACGTCGAGAGTGGGTCGTCGCCCCCGCCTGAAGATGCGTTGTTGACCAGGATCGTTGGGGCGCTACCGAGGTCAGAAGTAGCCCGACGGACGGCCTCGTTGACCGCGTCTTCACTTGTTGCGTCGGCGTCAATCGCAATCGCACGTCCCCCGGTAGCGACGATCAGTTCGACCGTCCCGGCCGCGCCTGCCGGGTTCCGGTCGACGACGGCTACGGACGCCCCTCGTCCGGCAAGTCGTAGTGATGTGGCACGGCCGATGCCGGACCCGCCTCCGGTCACGAATGCGACCCGGCTCGCGAATTCCTCGCTCATTTCCTATCTCCTCCGCTATTGGGGTTCCGACTTGCGCCGTGGACTGGGCGACGGTCGGTCCGGTACCGTCTTTCGCCGCATGACCGAGGTGACGGTACCCGATCCAGAGGTCTCGCCCGCCGTCGCAAACCGTTCCCTGGTCATGCCGGGAGGTGGTGTGGTTGGTTCGCCGGGCCGCTCATGGTTCGGTGTGTCCTTTTTCGCAAGGAGAGATGCCGGGTGTCACTCACGCTTACCGTCCATGCCGGGAGCCAGTCCCATGAATCCCCCCTGATCTCGGTGACAGTCAGTCGCGACGCCCTCGGTCTCGTGGCACCGGGCGCGGTCGGATCGGACCATCACGGCGCTGCCGAGGCTGGCATCTGCCTCCTGCACGACGAGGATGCGTCCGGCGGACCCGATGGCATCCTTGTGGCCCAGTTCGACGCGCATTCGGGCACCCTCCGCTTCATCTTGCCGGGTTCGGTACGTGCGGGGTCGGTGAGACACTTGCGCGTCCTAGGGGCACCGATTGCAAGCGTCGTTCCACCATGGCCGATGTCTGTGGTGCAGAAACTCGACCGGGTGATCGTCCGCGCTGCGGGAGAACCATTTGCGTCGTACATAACTTCGGGAGGGCGCCGGCCGTACTTCTGGCCAATCATTGGTCCGTCCGGGGCAAGCGTTGTCCGGGGCCAGGGTTCCGCTGACCACCCTCATCACACCGGTCTTGGAATTGCCTATGGCGGGCATAGTGAGGGTGGGTCGGTCAACATCTGGTCGGACTGGGATGAACCCCCGTACGGTCCGGGTGGTCGGATGGTGCACCGCGGGTTCCGGCGCGTCATTTCCGGGCCGGTGTACGCCGAGGTCGTCCACGACCTGACGTACGTCGACACGTTCGGGGACCCGTTTTGCGAGGAGACCCGCACCCACCGGTTCTGGTGGGCTTCTGAGGCTGCCCGGTACATCGACACAACTTCCGAGGTGCGTTGGTTGCGTGATCGCGGGACCAGTCCGTTCCTTGTAGCATTGCGCCTTCCCTCTGAAATGGACATCCCGAACATTGGATCGATGACGAACGACAGCGGGACACCGGTTCCCCCAGCGCCGGGCGCGGAGCGCGCCTATCCCGCGATGTGGGTTGACGGGAGCGGCCCGTCAGGCGAACCACCGTATCCGCCGCCGGCCGGGGCTCCGGAAGTGCTGGTGGACCAACCTGGTGCGCGCCCGTACCGTGAAGGTCCGGGCACGGGGCCGTGGCACGGCGTCGCCATCTTTGACCACCCTTCCAACCATGGGTTTCCCCACCAGGCAGGCAAGTACGCGGGTTCAATGGGCACTGGCGGTTCGGGCACCGGCCAGATCACACTTGCGTTCTACCCGCCTGAAGGCGCATCTGAGGGCGCGTTCACCTTCGGCACCCGCACGTACGTCCACCGCGGGGACGCGATTGATGGACGGGTAGATGAGCAAGCGGCAAGTTTTCGCCATCCCCCCGAGGTTGTGGTGGGGTCGTAGGGAGGGGAGACGCCCGATCTCTCCTATCCACCCATCCTCACCTACCTGATTGATGTGCGCCGGGTCGCCTACGCTTGTTGCGATTTCAGCAGGGGTGCGTCAGTTGTGATGGGGATATCTGGACGCCAGCGGTCCCTGTGTGCCAACTTGACCTGCCCAATTCAGACAGATCTTCGTCACTGCCGAGGCATTCCGCCGGGAGAGATGCCCGTGTCCCGCTGTCCAGCGTCAGACGTGGGTGACCTCTTCCCACCGCCCGGATGACGATGCCCGGACCGCGGCGTCGAGGACTGCCTGGGTCTGCAGTCCATCGTGGATTGAGGGAGCGACATCACGCCCGGTCCTGATGGAGTCGAGGAATGGTTCGAGGTTCTGCCTTCCCCAGCCCACGATGAACTCGTGATGGTCGACGCCCCAAAGCGGTGGTTCTCCCTCCAGTTGCTTCGGTTCGCCCCCATATGGATAGAGGGTGGCAACACCGTTCTCCCAGAGAAGGCCACCGCCCGAACCACTGAATAGCATGTGGCGACGACCGATCGGGTAGGAGGCGTGGACCGCCCCGACGCGCGACAACGCGACGCTTCCATGTGCGCCGGTCGCGAACCGCACCAGAAGCACCGTGTCATCGTCGACCTCCTGCGCGTGTTTCGCGCCGGTCACGGGATCGACCAGTTCCGGGATGCAGGTATGCATTGACGAGGCCACCGCCACGATGGGGCCAAGGAGGTACTGGCACGTATCCAGTGCATGGGCACCGATGTCGCCAATCACCCCGGTGCCGGACCGATCCTTGTCCGTGCGCCACGACCACCTTGGATGCGCGGCGAGAAGGCCCGCGCTGAACGACTGTGCATGGACGTGAAAGACGCGGCCGATCTGGCCGTCAGCAATCGCGTCATGGATCGTGCGGGTCAACGGGGAGAAGCGGGTTGAGAACCCCATCATGGATCGCACGCCAGCCCGATCGACGGCATCAGCCATCTCGCGTGCGTCCGCAAGCGATGTCGCCAGGGGCTTTTCGCAGAACACGTGCTTGCCGGCCCGTGCGGCGGCCATCACGAGGTCGTGATGGAAGACATCCGGTGTGTCCACCACCACCGCATCGACCCCTGCAATGGCGAGTGCCTCATCGGCGGAGGTCGTCGCGTGCGGTACGCCAAACTCCGTGGCCACGGCCTGCGCACGGTCAAGGCGCGGCCCGCACACGACCACCACGCGCGCACCCGGGAGAGCTTGCAAGGCCTCGATGTGCGCGGTTGCCATGAACCCGTATCCGAAAACTGCGAAGCCGATCGATTGCATTTCGTATCTCCTGTCACGACCACACCCGCCTGAGTAATCACGCCCCGCATCGCTTCAGTCCCGGTCGGATGCCTCAATCACATGGAAAGTAGCGTATCCATGTCCGCACTGAATTCCCGGGCCTTGCGCAGGATTTCGGCAGGCGATTGGTTCGCTCCACCGAACCCGATTTCGATCGTTACCCAGCCGTCGTAGCCTATGGCCCGAAGCGAAGCCATCACGGCTGGCCAGTCAATGGTGCCGTCGAGCAATCGGACAAACCCCGGCCAGGTCGGCCCGGCATTGGTATTGAACCCCTTCACATGGACCCGGCGGATGTGATTGCCTAGCACCGGGGGCCAGTGTTGGGGCCAGGTGTACGGTGCGTGGTTTCCCGCATCCCAGTAGACGCCGACCAGCGGATGGCCGATCGTCTCGACGAAGTGGCGCATCTCGATAGGCGAGTAGATCATGCGATTCCACACATTCTCTACCGCAAGCGTGATCCCGTGTCGCTCGCAATCCGGGATAAGTTCCCGAACGAACGCAAGTGCGCGGTCCCACGCCACGCCGTACGGAACGTCTACCTCGACCCTGCCCGGGACGAGGAGGAGGGTGTCTACGCCGAGGTGTGGTGCGACCTCGATTGTGCGTCGGACCACCCGAACTGCCTCGGCACGGACGGATGGGTCATTGGAGGTCGGTGGGATCTGCCCAAGCGGACCGGCGAGCATGCCTGAGATCGTGAGGCCGGTTTCGTGCGCCAACCGGGCAACCGTTTCCGTGTCAGCCGGGTCTCCGTCGATCGAGAAGAACCCCTCGCGGGCGAGGCCAATCTCGATTCCCGCAAAGCCGGTCTCGGCACTCACGTGGAACTGGTCGGCGAGTGGCATGCCAGCGGGGAAGGTGTTCGCCATGATGGCCTTGCGCATTTCGCTCACTTCCTTACGTATGCTGCCCCTTCCGTCTATCAGGAAGTGACCCGCATTTGCTTGCACGACCTGCACAACACTGCTTGGGTCTCTCTGTGTTTGCAGTACGACAAGAGTGATGCTACATTGGCCCCACTTCGTAGGAGACCGCCACGCCCCGTGGAGGTTTTCCTCAAGTGACGTGTAAGGGGGTGAGACACGTGATGCGCTCGACCGGCGGAAGGTCCGTCCTTGGTAGGAGCGCAGCGGGGGGTCTCGCTTCCAGAGAGGATTGCACAGCATGAGCAGTGAAGTCTCAAGCGGGATCCGTCGTCGGCAGGCCATTGGTCTTGTCGGCGCGATGCTTGGAGCGGCCTCGGGGGCAATTCCGGCAACCGCGTTGGCCCAGTACGGCATGGGCGGTGGCAAGGCTTTCAACGGGGCGTACCCGTACGACCTGCCCCCGACGGGGCACTACAACACCTTTGCGACCGGTGGCATCACCCTCGGCATCTACCGTGACCTGATGGAAATGCCACTGGGCATGTACTACTGGTCCAAGGGCACATGGATGCCGTTGATGGCGACGTCTTGGGAGACCATGCCGGATCGCAACATGTTCCAAATCAAGCTTCGCCAAGGCGCGAAGTGGAGCGATGGCAGCTCGTTCGGATCGAAGGACGTTGTCAACACGTTCCTCCTCCAGAAGTTGCTGAACAACGTTGTCTGGCGCTACGTCGATAGCATCGAGACGCCTGACGACTACACCGTCAACTTCATCATGGGCAAGCCAACGACCATCGTCGAGCGGTATGTCCTGCGTACCAACATCACTTCGAGTGCGAACTACGGCCCGTGGGCGAACAAGGTCCGCGACCTGATGAACGCCGGCAAGACCGCCGACTCCGACGAGTGGAAGGCGCTGCGCAAGGAGTTCAGTGAGTTCCGCCCGAAGGCGATGGTCACCTCCGGCCCGTTCGCGATCGATCCGAAGAGCATGACGGAGGCGCAGGTCACCCTGACCAAGGTTTCATCGAGCTGGGCAGCGGGTACCGTTGGCTTCGACTCGGTAGTCCTCTACAACGGCGAGACGCCGACCATCTCCTCCGTGGTCCTTTCCAAGGAAGTCGACTACGCGACGCACGGGTTCCCGCCCGCGACCGAGAAGGCCTTCAAGGATCTCGGGTTCCGCATCCTGCGTCCGCCGACATACGCTGGGCCTGCCCTCTATTTCAACTATGCAAAGATGCCGGCGATCGCTCCCAAGGCGGTCCGCCAGGCCATCGCCCATGCCATCAAGCGTGAGATCGGGGCGGCCGCGGCGCTGGGCGAATCGGCCGAACCCCCGAAGTACATGGCAGGCTTCTCGGACCGGCTGGTCTCCAAGTGGATGACGCCGGATGCCGTCGCGAAGCTCAACAAGTACGAGTACAACCCGGCCGGCGCCGAGGCTCTCATGACGGGCGCGGGGTACAAGAAGGGCTCGGACGGCGTATGGGTCAGCCCGGACGGCGAACGCATGGAATACGAGGTCACCGTGCCGGCGGAATTCGCCGACAATTCGGCCCTCGCACAGGCGGTTGCCGAGCAGCTGACAGCCTTTGGCATCAAGACGACTGTCCGCCTGATCACCTTCACCCAGCTGACGCCTGACACTCAGGCGGGCAACTTCCAGATGGTCATCCAGGGCTGGGGATCGGGCAACCCGCACCCCCACTTCGCGTTCGTCGCCGACCTGTTCACCTGGAACACACCGGCTGGTGCGGGTCCGGGAATGGCCTATCCCCTGATCCAGAAGGTCGACGCCCTCGGTGGCGAGGTAGACCTCGACGCGATGATCACCGCGTCGGCACAGGGTCTCGACGTTGAAGCCCAGAAGGACCTGATCGGCAAGTTGGCGTTGGCGTACAACGAACTCCTGCCGAACATTCCCCAGTATGAGCGTCTCGGCAACAACCCGGCCCCTGAGGGCATCCGGGTCAAGGGATGGCCTGCGGTTGGCGACCCGATCTTCGAGAACAGCCCATATGCCGACTCCTTCACCGTCATGCTCATTCTTGACGGGACCTTGAAGGCCGTCTAGCCTGCACGACACGCGGCGCACTGGCGGGAATGGAGGCCACTCCATCCCGCCAGTGTTGCCACTAGTCCACAAGGAGATACCCCGTGGTTGCAGCGTCGCAGTCCCTTGCGCCCGCGCCAGGACTATCGCCGTTGGTTGCCGTCTGGCATTCGGTCACGGGGAACTTCGTGGTTCGGCGCGTCGCAAAGGCGTTGCTGACCATCTGGGCGGTGGCGACCATGACCTTCTTCCTGGTTCGCCTGATGCCTGGCAATCCCATCGAGCAGTACATCGGGCAACTCATCGCCCAGTACGGTCTGCCCTACGCCGAAGCACGTGACATGGCTGCCTCGCTGTTCTCAGTCGACCTCGACCAACCGCTCATGGTCCAGTACTTCGGCTACCTCGGAAAGATTGCCCGCGGTGACCTTGGCATGTCGATCAAGTCCCAGGGCGCGAAGGTGTCGGACATCATTGTGGCGTTCCTGCCGTGGACCATCTTCTGCGTCGGCTTCTCCCTCCTTACCAGTTTCATCCTGGGGATCGCGCTCGGTGCACTGATGGCCTACTGGCGCGACAGTGTCCTCGACTACGCACTTACCATGATCGGCTCATTGCTCCATTCGATCCCGAATTACCTGATTGCGATGATCCTCATCATCTTTCTCGGTGTCCGGTGGGAACTATTGCCAATCGTGAAGATGCGTGGGTCGATGTCTCCGGGCATGCAACCCGGGTTCACCGTCGCATTCGTAATGGACGTCCTGTTCCACGCTGTCCTCCCGATCATCACGTACGTGGTGACGACGGTTGGCACGTGGATGCTGACAATGAAGGCATCCACCACCGCGACGCTTGAGGAGGACTACGTCAATTTCGCCCGGGCGAAGGGTCTGACCGATGGACGCATCCGGACTGCCTATGTGGGGCGAAATGCCGTGCTGCCATTGTTTACCCAGTTCACTCTGAGTATCGGGTTCGTCTTTGGCGGATCGGTCCTCATCGAGTCGATCTTCGTGTACCGGGGAATCGGCCAGATCCTGGTAACGGCGGTGAGCGGTCGCGACTACCCGGTGATGCAGGGCTGTTTTCTGATCACCACGGCTTCGGTAGTGTTCGCAAACCTGCTTGCCGACTTGTTGTACGGATACATTGACCCCCGAGTTCGGGTGGGCCAGTAGACGCGTGCCGGAGCCATCCGATCCCAAGCCGAGGAACCCATGAGCGCGACTGTTGCCTCACCACCACCAACTCCATTCCCCGGAATAGCCATGGTGCGTGCCTTCGGGCGAACATTGGTGGCCCTACTGCGACAGCCTGCCGGAGCCATCGGACTATTCGGCGTGGTCTTCTTCCTGCTGTTGGCGTTTGTCGGCCCGTCGTTCGTCGTCCTCGATGTAAAGACGAAGCTTGGCAAGGAGTACCAACTGCCTTCGTCCGAGTTTCTCCTGGGTACTGATTACCAGGGGCGGGATGTCTTCTCACAGATTGTTCACGGTGGGCGTGACATCATCATCGTGGCGACAACGACCGCGTTGATCACGACTGCCATCGCCGTCAGTCTCGGTGCGATGGCCGGTTTTCTTGGTGGATGGTTCGATACGGTGGTCCTTGCGATAGCCGACATCATCCTGACCATCCCGCAATTCCCGTTACTACTGGTCCTCGCGACGTTTGTCCGGCTGAACAACATCGTCCTGCTCGGAGTCTTGCTCGCGGCCTTGGGTTGGCCGGCGCTGATGCGCGCCATTCGGTCGCAGGTCCTCTCGCTCCGTCAGCGGGATTACATCGAGGCGGCTCGGTGCCTGGACCTTGGGACGGGACACATCGTGTTCCAGCAGATCCTGCCGAGCATGACCGGCTACATTGCGATCAGCTTCACCCTTGGCATGATCAACGCGATCTTCCTGCAAGTTGGCTTGATTTTCCTCGGTCTCGTCCCGCTTTCGGGGAACAACTGGGGGGTGATGCTCCAGCTCGCGTGGGTCCGTGGTGCGATCTTCATCAAGGGGGGCCTCGGATACATCCTCTCCCCGGTCGTAGCAATCTCGCTCCTCCAACTCTCGCTCATCATGCTTGCACGGTCGCTTGAAGAGATCTTCAACCCGCGGCTACGCAAAGGAAACTGACGCGGTGAGTGGAGAAACGACCGTGAGTACAGCCCCCGCGTCCGCCACTGGTGGAACCGGCGTGTTCGCATCCCCTTCTCGCTTCCGTTTGCCATGGACGACTGTGGTGGATGCCCGTGTCGACGGCAGCAAGCTGCCCAAAGAGGTGGTACTGTCGGTTCGCGACCTGACCGTGGCGTACCGGGTCCGCCGTGGCATGGTCCAGGCGGTACGCAAGGTGAGCTTCGACCTTCGCCGNNCTCGCGTTGGTTCGCCTACTCGTGCGCGCTGCCAAGGTGACTGATGGCACGGTTGTCTACCAGCGTGATGGCCGTGCGGTTGATGTCTTGCGCGTTGGCACCGATGCGCTCCGGCACTACCGGTGGAACGAGTGCGCGATGGTCTTCCAGTCCGCCCTCAATGCCCTCAATCCGGTCCTTCGGGTACGTGAGCAGTTCATTGATGTCGCCCGCGCCCACGGCATGACCAATCGTGCCACCGCCGAAGCGCGAACACTCGAGTTGCTGAAACTCGTCCAGCTCGATGCAGAACGTGTTGCCGGATCCTACCCCCATGAACTTTCGGGCGGGATGCGTCAGCGTGTGCTGATTGCAATGGGCCTGTTGCTTGACCCCCAGGTGATCATTCTTGATGAACCCACGACAGCGTTGGACATTCTGACGCAACGCACCGTCATCGACCTGCTACGCCGCTTGAAGGCGGAGCGGCAGTTTGCCCTGATCCTTGTCTCACACGACCTCGCCCTGGCAGCCGAACTCGCGGATCAGGTGGCGACCGTCTATGCCGGTCGGATCGTCGAGTGTGGTTCCGTGGCGGACATCTTCTATCGCCCGAACCATCCCTACACGGTTGGTTTGCTCAACGCCGTCCCGACATTATCCGGCGACTTCCGGTCACTGGACTCGGTCCGTGGACAACCGCCTGACCTGATCGACCTGCCCAGGGGATGTTCGTTTCTTCCCCGATGCCCGTTCGGCACCTCCGATTGCGAGCGCGAAGATCCCCAGCTTGTGTCGGTCGTGCCCGGGGGACCGGCAATCCCCGGGGCTGGCAGCCACACTGCAGCATGCTTCCACGCCCCGGTGGTTGCCAAGAGTTTTTCACGCCACCTACAGAGTGCAGAGGTTGACGAGATCGCTTCGCCGGATGCCTTGGCAGATAGAGGGGCACGATGACCGCTGTCAACGCCCGTTCCGTGGGTGGTCCAACTGCTGACGGGAGCAATGCGCCGCTCGTCACACTCGAGAATGTGCGCTGGCACGTTCCGACGCCCCGTGGGTTGGTGAAGGCGGTTGATGGGGTCTCCTTCAGTGCCCGTGATGGCGAAATCGTTTGTCTGGTCGGTGAAAGCGGTTGCGGAAAGACTACGACCGGCAAGATTGCCGCGGGTCTGCTGACCCCGACGAGTGGCCGGGTCCTCTATGAGGGCCGAGATATCTCGTCACTGCGCGGTGACGACTTCAACCGGTTCCGGCGCGGTGTCCAACTTGTCCATCAGGATCCGTACGCCTCGATCAATCCGATGCATACCGTGGGGGCGACGCTTTCCGCACCATTGCGTCGCCACGGATTTGCCTCTTCATCAAGTGCGGCCCGCAAGCGTGCAGCCGAACTTCTGGATCTTGTCGACCTGACACCCTCGAGTGACTTCCTTGACAAGTATCCACACCAATTGTCGGGTGGTCAGCGCCAGCGTGTTGCGATTGCGCGCGCCCTAACCGTGGAACCGCGTTTCATCGTCGCTGACGAACCGGTCTCGATGGTGGATGTCTCGATCCGCATCAGTCTCTTGAACACGATGCTTCGACTGCAAAAGGAACTTGGGACAGGCTTCTTGTTCATCACCCATGACCTGGCCCTTGCGCGGTATTTCGCATGGGGTGGCCGGATTGGCGTGATGTATGTGGGCCGAATGGTGGAACTCGGTCTCGCATCCGATCTCGTTGCGAACCCGCAACATCCCTACACCCGCGCCCTTCTTTCTGCGATCCCGGAGGCCGACCCCGAACTTACCCGTACCAAGACGCGTGTCGAACTCCGCAGCCTCGAGGTCCCCAGTCTCTTGAAGCTTCCCACCGGTTGCACGTTCCATCCGCGGTGTCCACAGTTTGAGACAGGGATATGCGAGGTTTCGGTTCCGCAATTGCTGGCGCCCGGATCGAAGGTTGCCGAACTGGATTCCTCGAATGTCCACGCGGTTGCGTGCCATGTTGTGGCGCGAGGCTAGTTGATCCGGTAACCGACTGTGGCACAGCCTGATGTGTCATGCGTTCTCCTGATGGAGAGCCATGACACCTTTGAACAAAATCAACTCGCGAACTTTCCGAATTCGGCGCGTCTTCTCTTCAGCGTTCCTGTGCGCCCTCATCGCAGTGGCGACGGCTTTTCCTGGTTCGGCACAGGAGGCACCGTCACCGACGCCCCGTCCGCTTGACAAGGGCCTGCCGCCCGCGTCGCCAATCGTCGATCAGTTGCTCCAACGCCTCTCGCTCGAAGCCAAGGTCGGCCAGATCATGGTCGTGGCCTTCAGTGGCGATACCCCGACGAGTGACGTCTTGGGCCTGATCGATTCCCAACGGGTGGGCGGGGTCATCCTGTTCCAGGACAATGTTGGGCGAGGTTCCCCTGAACGGGTTCGCTCGATGACCGATTCCCTTCAGTCGCGTGCCCGCGCGCCGCAGGGCGGACAGGGATCCGATCCCGGGGTCCCCCTCTTGATCGCCGTCGATCAGGAAGGCGGTCCCGTGGTGCGTGTCGGTGAAGCTGCCACCTTGTTCCCTGGTGCGATGGCGCTCGGTGCGTCAGGTTCGGAGTCGTTGGCGATGCGTTCGGCATCGGCCGTTGCCCGCGAACTCCGTTCGCTCGGTATCAACGTGAACCTTGGACCAGTCGTTGATGTGAACTCGAACCCACAAAATCCGGTTATCGGTACCCGAAGTTTCGGTGCCGACCCGGCCATGGTTGGGAGGCTTGCAACAGCGGCCATCCGTGGGCAGCAGCGTGCGGGTGTCTTGGCGATAGCCAAGCATTGGCCGGGTCACGGTGATGCGGATGTCGACTCGCATCTGGCGCTGCCCCTGCTTGCACACAGCCGGTCACGCCTCGACACGGTTGAATCCCCGCCTTTCCGGGCGGCGGTCGATGCAGGCGTGGCGGGGATCATGACCGCTCATCTCGACGTCCCCGTCCTCACGACAGGCGAGAGTGCCAACATGCCGGTCAGTCTTTCCCCGAAGGCGCTTGTCGAATTGCGCACGCTTGTCGGGGAAGACCGGTTGATTGTCAGCGACGACCTTGAAATGGGCGCAATCGTCCAGCGGTTTGGTACCGCCGGGTCTGCATTGCGGGCTTTCAGTGGAGGCAGCGACCTGTTGCTCTTTCGCAGGGACGCGGTTCAGGCACGTCGTGCACATTCGGAGATTGTTGCTGCGGTACGTAATGGGACAATCCCCATGGCGCGCCTTGATGCAAGCGTGCGTCGTGTGCTCCGTGCCAAGGATGCGGTTGGGTTGCTCAGCGACGTTCCCGCCGACATGGACGTTCCTGATTCACCAGAAATCGTGGCGAGTGATGTCGCGAGACAGTCGATCACATTGATCCAGGATGGACCGATGCTTCCAGTGCGATCGGCTGACCACCCGCGGATCTGTGTCGTCCAACCTCGGTTGCGTGAGATTGCAGGTCAGGAGATTGTCGTTCCGGTAACAGGGCCTGCCACGCTTGCCGATGCCGTCCGCGCCTTGCATCCCGCCATTCAGGTGGTTGAGGTGGGACTTGATCCACCACGCCCGGAACGATTGGCGGCCTCCGAGTGCGCCCGGTCGGCCGGCCTAGTGATTGTTGGCACGTACAACACGGGCATGTTCGCTTCCCAGCCAATTCTCCTCGACGCGCTCCGCCTCGCGGACGTACCGATCATCGTGGTTGCCCTGAGGCTCCCGTACGATTTTTCGGTCGTCGGCGAGATCGACGCATTCGTTACCGGATATTCGATGAGACCGGCATCGTTGCAAGCCGTGGCGAGGACAATCTTTGGAGTGTCCGGTGCTGCACCAACGGGAAGTCTTCCGGTGCCTTTGGGAAAGTCATACCCAGTGGGTTATCAGTACCCGACACCGGACGCCTGGCTGTTCCCGCAGCCGTAGAGGGCAACGCGAGACGATGTGTTGGCCTGGTGAATCAGAGTTTCCGGAGCGCGTAGGCCACCCGCGATGCTCAAGACTTCAGGGCAGTCGGGTTCAGCGGTGTCGCGTGCTTGACGACCCAGTTCCGCATCGTCTCGGTCATCAACCGTTCGGGCTTCTTGGTGTCTCGCTCAGTGGCTATCCACTTCGTGAACGCCTCTTCCTTTACCCTCTGGTACTGACNNGGTTCACTGATCTGGCCGACCGGAAGTGAGAAGGCCGCGTCCTCAAATGGCGTCACCATCGTGCCCCGCCCGAACCAACCCAGATCCCCACCCTTGTCCTTGTTACTGCCGTCGGTGGAGAGTTCGGCCGCGAGGGCATCGAACTCTTCGCCAGACTTGAGGCGGTCCAGGACTTTGCGAGCAGCGTCCTCGTCCCCAACCAGGATATGCCTGGCCTTCACTTGCTCGCCGGTCTTTGGGGCTTCCTCTCCGAATGCCTCGGAGAGTTTTCGCTTGAGGATGGTGAGTTCGGCATCTTCGCGGATCATCTCGTAGGTCGATCCGGCGAACTTTGCGTAATCGCGGATCGCCTGTTCAAGCGTATTCGGCTTGCGGGTCCGGACTGTGGGGGTTGGGCGCGGGGTCCGGATGACGGTTGGTGTGGACGCCGGGGCGGTGGGGGAAGGATTTCCTGCACTGACCGTTGGCGTTTCGGAAGTTGTTGGTGTGGGAGTGCCCGCTGGATCCTCGAAACCGGTGATGGTCTTGAGTTCCTTGTCCACATCCTCGGACGTGATCGTGATGTTGCGTCGAGAGGCCTCGGCCCGGAGGATTGGCCGGTCGATGAACTCGTCGGTCAAGGAGGTACTCAGGGAATTCAGTTCGCGCTGAAGCTGGGACGCACGTTGGCGCCACATCTCCTGCATGCTGTATGCCTGCGATGCCGCACTGTCGCCCGGCACTGGTGTTGGCATGGTTGCACTGCCGCCGTTCGCTTCCGCCTGCTGAAGGTTTGCCAGAAGGATGTTCTGCCGGTAACTGAACCAGGCCCGGTACTCGTCAAGGGTGATGGTCTTGCCATCGACCTTGAGGCTTGCCTGCTGTCCGTAGAGAACCTGGTCCCAGAGGACGGCGCCGCCAACGGTTGCCACGGAGACGACGGCGATCACACCCAGAACGACGGCCGCTATCCGAGATTGGACCTGTTCGCGCACCGCCGCGGGAGCACGTTCGAGGTCCTGCGGTGAGAACCAGTTCAGGATGCGGGCGCCAATTCCCTTGGAAGCACTAGGAGGCGCGTACCGTTTGGGTGAAGGCGAAGGTACCGAAGGGCCGGTTGCCTTTGGGGCAACTGATCTTGTGGCTGGCTTCTTCCTCGGTTGGGGTGGTGGGGTCGGTTCGGCTGGACCATCGGTCATGGTGTTCAACAGTTCATCGGTGCTTCACGAATGGCAACGCACAGGTGAACGCGATGGATGCGCCCGAGTGTCCTGCTGGTGTCGCGGGATGGTAATCCGGAGCCGTGATCGCCGGTGACACGTCTTGTCACCGGCGAAAGAATTGCTTCGATTACGCGCTTCGCTCGCTGTTGCGCAGATGCACTCCGGTGTAGGGAAGCAGCGCAAGGAAACGGGCGCGCTTGAGGGCGGTGGAAAGGCGTCGCTGGTGTTTGGCGCACACGCCTGTCTTGCGCCGGGGTTCGATCTTGGCGCGGTCCGAAAGGAACCGGCGGAGGCGCGACGCGTCCTTGTAGTCGATCACTCGCGACTTGTCTACGCAGAATGCGCAGACCTTGCGTCGCGACCGGAAGTCACGCCCGCCACCGCGTCCTTCGCCACGCCCCTCGCCACCGCGTCCTTCACCACGCCCCTCGCCCCGACCTTCACGCCGGAACGTGCGCTCAGGACGGCCCGAAGGGGACCCGGTTGTGACGGCTGCGGAACTTTCAGTGACTGCCAATGCGCTCTCAACGGCCTCGGCAGGATGTTCAAATGTCTCGGCCACTATGGCTCTCCAATATCAATGTTCGGGTGTCATGCCGCAATCCCCTGTGGGTGCGGCACGGCAATGTCCCCATGTTCTCAAAAGGGGGCGTCGTCAAGGTCCAGATGCTGATCCGGATCGTCGACGGGTCCGCGGGCTGGTGAGGGCACGACGCGCAGTCTCGCACCGCCGTCGCCACTGCGCGTCGGTTCCGACGGCCGGGCTGACCGAGGTGCTGCGGCTGGACGACGGGAACCGCGGTCCTCGCCATC
>DDYL01000072.1:53896-54670 GCA_002347925.1 Chloroflexi bacterium UBA2235
TCCCAGGAACGAGTCTCGAGCCGTCCTTCGATGTACACAAGGCGTCCCTTCGTCAGGAACTCCTTGCATGTTTCGGCAAGACGGCGCCAAGCGACGATGTTGTGCCACTCGGTGACTTCGCGTCGCTCGTTGGTTGACTGGTCAAGCCACGAACGACTGGTCGCAACCGAAAAATTGGCAACGGCTTCGCCACCTGGAGTGAACTTCATTTCCGGGTCGCGTCCGACACGACCGATAATCATGACCTTGTTCAACGAACGGGCCATTGCACCCTCCCGCACATGTTCACGGTGACGCTTCACCGTCGATGCACGCACTCAATTCGGAAACCCAACCACATCTCACCCGAAAGATTGATGCTAGGGAGCAGCCAGGAACGGAATTCACCGTCCGCTGACCACTTGACCGGNNCGGAGCAACCCGTCGGTAATGCGCCAGTTGTTCTCGATCAGCTTGATGGCGGGCGCGTCTGCGACGAAGTGGCAGATCACGTAATGCCCGTCCCGCGAGTGTTTGATCGGGTAGAACATGCGTCGACGTCCCCAAGTATCCACCCGGGAGACCTCGCCACCGCGCACCGCGATCTGGTTGAGCACACGTTCCTGAACGGTTCCCAACTCTTCCTCAGTCACGTTCGGATTGAGGATCAGTATTGCCTCGTACTGGCGTTTCGCCAAAGTCCTGACTCCTTCCCATGGGCATGCCTTGACACAATCGTTCAAGGCAGGAAGCTCGTGACCGGTGTCGGTTGCCCAATTGGGCGGTGCCGCGCCC
>DDYL01000072.1:54688-58604 GCA_002347925.1 Chloroflexi bacterium UBA2235
GTCAGTATAGCAGTTAGACCGTATGTTCTACTGCGGTCCATCGCCTGGGTCGTCCCGGATTGTCAACTCGATCCACGATTAGAAAATCTCGAGGTACCGGTCGATTTCCCACGAACTGATCCGGGTCCGGTATTCATCCCACTCTTGCCGCTTGGCTTCAACAAACCGTTCGAAGACGTGTGGCCCGAGGGTTTCCCGGACAAGCTCATCGCGTTCGAGTTCGTCAAGTGCCTCGCGGAGGTTGCCCGGCAGCGTCTGGACATGGTGCCGTGCGAGCATCTGAGCATCGAACTCGTACAGGTTCTCCTCGACTGGCGGGGGCACAAGCATTTGCGTGCGGACCCCTTCGAGGCCTGCCCGCAGCATGACCGCAAACGCCAGGTACGGGTTGCAACTGGGATCCGGGCAACGAAGCTCGATCCGCGCACTCTGGGGCTTGCCCGCCGAGATCTTCGGGATGCGGATCAACGCCGATCGGTTTACGCGTGCCCAACTTATGTGAACCGGTGCCTCATACCCGGGGACGAGACGCTTGTAGGAGTTCACGAGGGGCGACAGGATGGCCGACATCCCTCTGGCGTGGTGCAGGACACCGGCCGTGAAGTGTTTCGCCAATGGTGAGAGACCATATTCGTCTGAGGCATCTGCAAACAGGTTCTTGCCCGTTGCCAGATCCGCAAGGCTCATGTGCGTGTGCATGCCTGATCCGTTCATGCCGTAGAAGGGTTTCGGCATGAAGGTGGCATGCAGCCCGAAACGTCGCGCGACGGCCTTGAGTGCATACCGGAACGTCACGGCATTGTCGGCGGTGCGAAGCGCGTCGTCGTACTGGAAGTCGATCTCATGCTGTCCGGTTGCGACTTCATGGTGGCTGGTCTCGACGGTGATCCCAAGTGCCTCGAGGGCGTTCACCATCTCCTTGCGGACCTGGCTGGCGAGGTCGGTGGAAAGGTCGAAGTACCCACCTTCGTCGTGGGGCGTCAGGCTGACCGTGCCGTCGGTGTTGAGGCGGAGGAGGAAGAACTCCAGTTCCGGCCCTGTGTTGAACCGGAAACCAAGCCGCTCTGCTTCACGGACTGCCCGGCGCAGGACGTGCCTCGGGTCACCCGGAAATGGTTCACCTTCCGGGGTATAGACATCGCAGATCACCTTGCCGGTCGTGTCTGCACCCCGTTCCCACGGGATCAGCGCAAACGTGGTGAGGTCCGGGTCGAGGTACATGTCACTTTCGGCCACCCGGGCGAATCCCTCGATGGATGACCCATCAAACCACTTCCCGTGGTCGATGGCATCCTCGAACTGGTGGGCAGGGATGGTGACGCTCTTCACGAGACCGACCACATCCGTGAACTGGAGGTTGATAAACCGGACGTGTTCGTCGCGGACCCGTTGCAGGATGTGCTCCCTCAGGGCGGCGCGGTCGGCGGCAGTTTCGGATGTCATCACTATCGATCTCCGTCCAGTGTGGAACGATTACAGCGGGATGAGCAGGCGCCGTGCCTTGAGCGCAACCTGAAGGGCCAGGCGGGTCTCCGGATCCTCGAGATCGATCGCGCCGACCTCCTGGATCCGCCCGATCCGGTAGAGCAATGAGTTCCGGTGAAGTTGCAAGCGCACGGCTGTCTGGCTCAGATTGCCATGACACGCAAAGAATGCCTCAAGTGTCGCCACAAGGTTCTGGCTTGTTCGTCGGTCGTATTCGATCAGTGCCCCGAGGGACTGGTCACAGAATTGACGCAGTTCTGGCGCGTCCCGCAAGGCATAGAGGACCCGATCCAGGCGCAAGTCCGCATAGGGGGTAAGGTGACCCGCCCCGTGTACGCGTCTGCCAATCCGCCATGCCTCACGCGCTTCACGGATTGCATCTGGCAGGCGCCCGAGCGGCGAATGGGGTTGACTGAGCCCCGCGCCGGTGGTGGTCTGTCCTAGACGTGTCGCGGCGGTCTCGTGGATCACCTTTGCGATGGTTCGCAATGACGTATCGATGGTGCTTGCGTCGTGCGCGACCCCGCCGACCCCGGTTGTGCCCGCGGCCACCTCGCAGATGACGATGACTTCGGTCGTTCCGGTGCGGCAGAGGGCCGGAATGCCTCGGTCCCGGAGCATCCGGTGCAGGGAGGCGGTCAGGTTTGTCGCCTCGGCGGGCGCGACGTCGGTGTCGAACCCGATCACGACCACCCCGAACGACCCGGTCGGAGACAAACCGGCGCGCATCGCTGGTCGTGCGGTCAACTCGGGGTCGCCCGCCGCCCGCAAGAGATCGTCCACCAGATCGCCTTGGGCGCGCTGTTCGGCGGCCAGGACGGCGTCTTCCTTTGAAAGTTCAAGGGCGCAAATCGCCGCCGTCCGGCTGACTGCAAGCAGGTCGAAGTCGCCGAGACGGGACGTATGCCCGCAGAAACTGACGTAACCGCGTAGCCGCTCGCCAGTGAACACCGGTGCAACCACTCGGTGCTTTGACCACCGTGATGCCGTGATGGGCGTGGACGGCGGGGTGGTGCTGTTGACGGTCTGGGTGCGCAACCACGCTACCAAGTGTCCGCGTTCTTCCACCGAAGTGAGGGTGGCGGGCAGGTCTGTTGCCACCTCTCCGGGAGGCACGCCGGTTCCGCGAACGGTGAATGTCTCGTCTTCAAGGACCGCGAGATGCCCGGTTGCTGATGCCGCCTTGGACAGGATTGCCGCGACGCCCTGTCCTTCGACGGCAAGCGCCGCGAGTTCCCGGTATAAGGCGCTGGCGCGGGTCTGCATCTCGCTGCGACGGTCTAGCACAAGGGAGATGACTGACCGGTCGGCATCTACGAACGAGAACCCTTCAGGCGTCTCGATAAGCGGCAGGCCAAGCCGGTCCGAGGTTACGATCGCGTCTGCCGGAGCCGGCGCGGGGATCACCAGGCCAACTGCCCCGGCGGTAGCGAGACCTTCCAGGATGCGAGGGATCGTCAGCGCGCGGTCCGCTTGGTAGAGGCTTTCCAACGTGGCACCGGGCGCGAGAACCAGTTCCCCACCACCACGTGGTTCGAATGCCGGTGGGCGTCCCCGCAGAGTTGTCGCCCAGTTCACGCGGCGGTTTGCGCCATCCGCACCGGCGACGATCCGGGCACCGCTCAGCACTACCCGCACGGCCACCGCCACGGTCACCGTGTCCCCGGCCACTCCCTCACTGCTCCCTGCCGGTTCGATATCAGCATGCGGAACCCCACGGGCCCGCGGCGCGCGTGACGTTGCGACCACTTCACGTCGGGAATCGTCGTCTCCTGCCGGTCCGGCCGCCCGTGATCGGACTGGGCGGTTCAGGTCAGTCGTCCCGACCATCGTCATCCTTGTCCTTGTTCAGCGGTTCCTCGGTGTGCATCGGGTCGGGCACTCGGTTGACCGCGGCTGCGTCAAGGGTCGAACGGACAGACTGCCAGGACGCCAGACGCTTGGTGCGCTGCTCCTGGGCGACAGACTCATCCGCGGGGCGGTACGTTGCGAGGAATTCGCGCGACCAACTACCGTACTGCCCGGCGATGATCGCTGCACGCATCCGGGTTCCCAGACGTGCCATGTACCGCAGGTTGTGGATTGTTGCAAGCCGGTAGCCAAGCAGTTCCTCAGCCTTGAAGAGGTGGTGCAGGTAGGCCGTGCTGAAGTGCTGGCAGGTGTAGCAGTCGCATCCGTCCTCTAGGGGCGTGTCGGAATCCTTCAGGCCCCCACGTGTCAGTGTGACCCGTCCAGCGTCTGTCAGGATGGTGCCGTTGCGGGCAATCCGCGTGGGCAGGACGCAGTCGAACAGGTCGACTCCGCCGGCAACGCCGTTCACCAGATCCTCGGGTGAACCGACCCCCATCAGATAGCGAGGCCTGTCGGCTGGAAGGCGCGGTGCCACGAGGGCGGTGATCCGGTGGGCGTCTGCCTTGGTCTCGCCAACACT
>DDYL01000072.1:58651-72969 GCA_002347925.1 Chloroflexi bacterium UBA2235
GGCCGGGTGTGCGCGTCGAGGCACCGTTCGAGCCACCGGTGCGTGCGTTCCATCGCGTCTTTGGTCGTCTCGTGGGTGGCAGGCAACTCGACACAGTGGTCGAATGCCATTGCGATGTCGGCGCCGAGTGCTTCCTGCACGTGGGTCGCGATTTCCGGTGTCAGGCGTTGGGTGCTGCCGTCGATGTGCGACCGGAAGGTCACTCCATCTTCGGTTATCTGCCGGAGGTGGGCGAGGGAGAAGACCTGGAACCCGCCGGAGTCGGTCAGGATTGGCCCCTTCCATTGCATGAAGCCGTGCAGTCCGCCGAGCCGGGCGATCCGTTCGTGCCCGGGGCGGAGGAAGAGGTGGTAGGTGTTTGAGAGGATGATCTGGGCGCCGAGTGCCGTCAGGTCGTCCGGCGTCAGGGATTTCACCGTTGCCTGCGTCCCGACCGGCATGAACGTCGGGGTCAGGATGGTGCCGTGGGGTGTCTCGAACCGCCCGGCACGCGCACCCGTTTCGGGGTCCGTAGCTTCCACGGTGAACCGGAATGAGGCAGTCATCGGCGGTGGAGGGTCTCCTGGGTGGCAAAAAGGGGTGGACGGGTCGTTGGCGCGCCGTGGACACGACCGCCCGGCCACCGTTTGTATCCGATTAGGATACGCCAGTGATGGTCACGGGACCGGTTTGGTCTCCAGCTCATGGGTGCGACGGGACAGGTCGCCTAGAATTCGGGCGTGCCCCGCTTTGATGATGCAACCGTCTCCAACGGACCCGACACCGGATCAGATCGGTCGGTGAACGGGCCGACCGGTCGTGGAACCGCGAGTCGGCGACGTTCCGGGCAAATCGCTGTCGAGACGACCCAAGATGTGTCCGGTCTCCGGCCCGAGGTTGTCACCGAGGTGCACCGTGTGATTCTTGGGTGGTACCGGCGCCAGGGCCGGGATCTCCCTTGGCGCCACACGCGTGATCCGTACGCAATCCTCGTGGCCGAAACCATGTTGCAGCAGACGCAGGTCGACCGGGTACGGCCGAAATGGCACGCCTTTCTTGCCTTGTTCCCCACGCTTGCAGACCTCGCCGCTGCTCCCCGTGCCGAGGTGATCCGCGCATGGGCTGGTCTTGGGTACAACCGTCGTGCCGTCGGCCTCCACGAGATTGCGCGGACGGTTACCGAGCGGGGCGATGCCACCTTGCCATCCACCATCGACGGCCTCCGTTGCCTCAAGGGGATTGGCCCATATACCGCCGGGGCAATCGCCTGCTTTGCATTCGGGCTACCTGAACCGATTCTGGACACGAATGTACGACGTGTTCTTGACCGAATCTTTCACGTTTCCATCCCATCGGGAGTGAATGCCGACCGTCACGGGTGGGCAATCGCCCGCAGTGTCCTTCCAGTGGCAGAGGACGTCTACGACTGGAACCAAGCCCTGATGGACCTCGGCGCTACGGTCTGCGTGGCGCGGGCACCACGGTGTGGGCAGTGTCCGGTCGCGGCGCATTGTGTTGCGTTCATGTCCCAACCGCCGGTCCCAATGCTTCCGGGCTTCGGGGATGATCTTGTGCCACTTTCCATCGCGGAATCAGTCAAGGAACCGGCGGCACTGGTTGCCGAAACCCGCGAGGCGTATCGACCGACCCCGGTGAAGCGTTCCCCCGAACGCTTCGAGGGATCGCGCCGGTGGTTCCGGGGTCGTGCGGTGGCGGCGTTACGTGCGTTACCCACTGGCGGGTCGATCGCCGTGAATGCGCTCGGGCCGTTGGTTGACCCTGCGTATGAGGCGTCGTCTCGGCGCGCGTGGTTGCTTGATTTGTTGGGTGATCTGACGCGTGATGGGTTGGTTGTGGTGGAGGGAGACGGTGAGGCGTCGTTGGCGAGGTTGGCCTGAGTGGTTTCCGGTTGGGGTTGGAACGTGGTCTGGTGTGCTTTCGGAAGTGGGTGTCCCTGACGGTCCTCACCTGAAGTCATGACTGCGCACGCCGACTAGTTCACCCGTGTGAGACCGGGTGGTGCCGGTCGGGGTTTCGGGACGCAACGGCCATGCCTTGCGCACCATGATGTGGACCGTGCCGTCGTTCAGTTGCAGGGGGCCTTCCAGGACAAGCAAACCTTCTCCTCGCAACACCCGCCGCAGGCGTTCGTACACGGGTGGTTGCACGATGGCGTTGAACAGGCCGGTCTCGTCCTCAACCGTCAGGAAGAGGACCCCGCCCGCCGTCTCCGGCCGCTGTCGGCAGATGACCAGCCCGCCCGCCCGCACCAGTCGTCCGTGACGTTGCTTTCCGAGCGAGTCGGCGGTGAATGCCCGTTGCGCCACGAGGGATGGGCGCAGGTACGCGATGGCATGTCGGCCGGGGGCGTAGCCGAGGGTGCGGTATTCCGCCTGTACTTCCTCCCAGTCGGTCATTGGCGCAAGGGTCGGACGGGTGACCAGTTGGTCAGCTAGTCCGGGCAGGTGCCCTTGCCCGAACCCGGCCAGTTCACCTGTCAGCCAAGCCGTGGCACGCCGGTCGGTACTGGACCCAGTGGTGGTGTCACCGGTTGGCAGGCCAATGAGTGCGCCCACTTCGGCAAGGCATTCCAGTCGTTCACGGTCGAACCGGGTCCGTGCCACAAGGTCGGCAATCGAGGTGAATGGTCCGGTGGCACGGGCCTCCTCAAAGGCTTCGCGGGCCGCCGGTCCGAGCCCGTGCACCTCCTGCAATCCCAGCCGGATCGCAATGTGATGCATTGCGCCGACTGGCTCCCTGTTTGCGACCGGTTCGGGGAGGATTGGTTCCAGGGTCGACGGCCAGGCACTGTGGTTCACGTGCACTGGCAACACGCGCACGCCGTGGCGGTGGGCATCCCATAACAGGGTGTGCGGCGCGTAAAAGCCCATCGGCTGGCAGTTCAGAAGGGCCGTGTAGTAGGCCTCCGGGTAGCGCAGTCGAAGGGTTGCGGAAATCAGTGCGAGGTGTGCGAAGGGGTATGCATGTGCCCGCGGGAACCCGTATCCGGCAAATCCCACCACCATTGCCCGGATCGACTCGGCCGTCTCGTTGTCGTAGCCCCGGTCAATCATCCGGGTGACCATCTCCTCGCACACCGCTTCCATCTGCTCGGTGGATCGCTTGTGGCTCATTGCGCGGCGCAACTGGTCGGCCTCGCCCGGCGTGTATCCGGCGGCGATCACCGCCACCTGGATGCACTGTTCCTGCCAGAGAAGCACGCCATACGTCTCGCGCAGGGCGGGAATCAGTTCGCGCGCCGGATAGGTCACCGGTTCGCGTCCCCACCGGCGACGCACGATGTGTTCGCCTGCCCGGGCCGCTCCCGGTCCCGGACGGATCGCCCCGACCGAGATGGCGACGTCGGCGAGGTTCCGCGGTCGCCACCGGGGCAGGAAGGATTGCTGTGCCCGTGATTCCACCTGGAAGAGACCAACGGTGTCTGCCTCGCACAACTGGTCGTAGACCCGTGGGTCGTAGCGGAATCCGTGCAGTTCCAGGCGTTCGCCCGTCAGCGATGCCACGTGGTCGAAGCACCGCCCGATCGCCGAAAGCATCCCCAGTGACAGGAGGTCCATCTTGATCAGGTGGACGTCGAATACCTCGGCCAGGATGGTCAGGTCGTCCTTGTCCCATGGCAGGACGGTCCGCCCGGTCATTCGCGCGGGCACGACCGGGGTGACCATTGCCAGCGGTTCGGCCGAGATCACCATGCCTCCGACATGGATCGAATGGTGGCGGGGGCTGTCGACCAGTTGGCGCGAGAGGTCCACCAGGATCTCCGCCAGTCGTCCGTGCACATCCTCGCGGGCCAGTCGCCCGAGGGGATCATCGTCGTGCCGGTCGAGTGCGTCGGCCAGTCGTTGCGCGCGCGTGGCCGACAACCCAAGCACCTTTGCGACATCGCGTACTGCACTGCGGGCCCGGTAGGTGTTCACCTCGCACACCATCGCCGCGTAATCGCGGCCGTACTTCGCATAGATGTGCTGGATCACTTCCTCGCGACGTTCGTGCGGGAAGTCGAGGTCGATGTCCGGGTATTCCCGGCGTTCGGGCGAACAGAACCGCTCGAACAGGAGATTGTGTTCCAGGGGATCGATCGGGCAGAGGCCCATGCAGTAGAGCATTGCCGAGGCCGGTGCCGATCCCCGCATGCTGACCAGGATGCCCTGCGACTGGCTCCAGTCGACGATCTCCTTGAAGACAAGCAGGTAGCCCGATAGGCCGAGTTGGTCGGCAATCTCCAGTTCGTGGCGCAGGCGGGCATCGACCTCGGCCGTGGCATCGGGATAGAAGACGGTCTTGCCGGCCTCCACCAGACGGGTCAGGAAACTGAGGGCCGATTCCCCGTTGGGCAGTCGGGGTTTCGGGAACTCATAGACGAGGTCATGCAGGGTGAAGGTGCATCGTTCGGCGATGGCCAGGGTGGTGCGGACCGGGTCGCGACGCGGATCGGACCCGGCCCGGGTGCATTCGTCGCGGAAGAGGCGTGCCATCTCCGCCCCGGACTTGAGGCGGTACTCGTCGTTTGCCCGCAGGTGCGCCCCGGCGTCGGCAAGGGTCGTGCCATGACGGATGCAGGTGACGACGTGGTGCAGTTGCGCGCGTGATGCGTCGTGATAGTGGGCATTCTGGGTGGCGACACATCCTAGACCCAGACGGGTGGCAACCTCCTGCAGTCCGGCATTGCGGGCACCGTCGCCCGGCAGGCCATGCCGGTGGAGTTCTATGAAATAGTTCTCCTTCCCGAAAGCTTCCCGGTATCGCGCCGCCACCATCATGCCGGCTTCAGGGCCATGCCGTGCGAGTGTCTGGCCGAGTTCGCCCTGCGGACACCCCGAGAGGGCGATCAATCCCGTGGCATGCCTGGCCAGGGTTTCGAATGGCACCCATGGCGTATCGCGCCCGCCGCATTGGTAGGCCTCGGTCAGTAACGTGCAGAGGTTCCGGTAGCCGGTCAGGGTCTCGGCTAGCAGTGTCAGGTGCGAGGTTCCCTGATCGGTGTCTCCCACGGGTGCCGTACTCCGCCCCCACTCCGTCGCCGAAATCGCCTCCACCCCCTGCCCCGGTTGGGTTGGGGAGTACGGACCATTTCCGATGGTCAGTTCGATGCCCGTGATGGCCTGGAGTCCGGCGGTCTCGGCCGCGGCACCAAACCGCACGATGCCCGACAAGGTGTCGTGATCGGTGATTGCCAAGGCACGCAATCCTAGTCGGGATGCCTCCTCGACCATTGCTTCCGGACTGCTTGACCCGTCAAGCAAGGAGAAATTCGTGTGTGCGTGAAGTTCGGCGTACGTCATCGTGCCTTCACGCCCGAAGCGCGCATTCATCTGATGTGGCACCGATGGCCAAGCGAAGGATCTTCCAATGAGGGCGGATGGGGTGGGGTTTCAGATGGCAGTCAGTCATAGATGCCTTGCAGGAACCAGGTGGTGGCGGATGCCTGTTTCTCCGGTGGGTGTGAGTGATCTGGAAGGACGCGGTAGACCAGATAGACCCGCCGGTCGTCGGTTTCCACCTGGAAGTAGTCGCGTCGGGGTGGATCGGATTCCACAAGCACCGTCGGATCGACAACTGGCCACGGACCGCCCGTCCGGATGACACGGGGAGAGGCAGGCGCCCCGGGAACTGATGGGAAGAGGCCGGTTTCCAGGCGTGTCGTGCCGGACTGCCGGCCTTGGATCCTGCCGGGTGCGAACGATGTGGGCATGGGGTTCTCCCGGTACACCCCAACAGGTCGGGGTGGGTCGACCAACCAGTACGGTGCCCCCATGCCGGGTAGGGAGGTGCCTCCGTGGTCTGTCAGTGCCGTGCTTGACCCATCCCCCCGTCGCCCCCTTGTTTCAAGTCGCTTCGCTTCATCTCCCCATCCCCCCCTTGTTTCAAGTTGTTTCGTTCCGCTTCGTGTTGACGCCGAACGGGCGGTGATTGGTGCGATTCCGACCTGAACCCCGATCTTCGGTTGTGCCCACCGGTCGGCGTGTTCGGGCAGGCGGGCAGCTTCCGGCATGGTGGTGAGTTCCCCGACGGCATCGTCACCCCATCGGGCTTGCAACCGTGCCACTACCTGCCGGGCCGCCCGTGCCTGTTGAACCGGATCGCGCCGGGTGCGAATCCATCCCGGTTGGACTCCGGCAGTCAGGTGCAGGGTCAACTGGTTCGTCGGTGGCGTGCCGATGCCGGCAGCCTCGACGGTGATTCCCACGACGCCTCGCCGCACCCCGGTCGATTCGTAGGTAACGGCTTCCATGCCACTGGTCGGTGTCCCGGACGAAGCGCATGAATCAAGGGTGTGAGTGGGTGTAACGGGATCGGCGAGCAGGCGATCCAGACCTTCGACATGCCATCGCAGGTGGTCGGCAAGGGTTCGTTCGGTAGCGACCGGTTCGGCGAGTCGAAGGAGTGCTTCGACATCATCCGCGATCTCCTGTCCGCGCCTCGGTGCCAGGTGCCAGGTGACACGCAACGCCTCGACGGCGAATGGGGCCGGGACTTCGGGCAATGCCTGTCGTCGCCGGTTGGTGCTTGCCACTGCCCACCTTCTCCCCTGCGGTGGTGGGAGAGGGGCGGTCTCGTCGTCACCCGAATCCGCATTGGCGAACTCCTCGTCAGGCAACGGGTCTGGCGCGCATGGATCGAAAGCGGGATCACTCTCCCCACCGGAATCCTCCAGATCGTCACGCATCTCGCCTTCCGGATACGCAAGGGTGCGCAGGCGGGCGATGAGTTGTCCGGCCAGGGTGCGCAGGGTGAATGTCAGACGGTCAAGGTCGGTCTCCTCCCATTCGAAGGTGGTGGTGACCTGCGCCGCCAACGGAGGGGCTACCGGGCGAAGCGGTTCGTTGTCCTGCCCGGTGACCAGGGCGTGGGCATGGCGTGTCGCCGCCCCATAGCGGGTCATGACGGCATTCGGCGAGAGGGTGGCGAACTGCCCCAGGGTCTGGATACCTAGTCGCCCGAGGGCACGGCGGACGCCGAAGGCCAGAGGCAAGGTTGTCAGGGGCAATGGCGCCAGGAAGACGGACTCGGTGCCGGGTGCGACGACCATCGCCGACCGCAACCATGTTGTGCCGGTCGGATGAACCGACCCCGCCGGCTGTTCCGCGCCAGTGAGGCGTGATGAATCCGTGGATCCGGGTTGCTTCCCGTGAGAAGCACCGCCCAGTTCGTCAACACCCGAGATTTCACGCCACCTGAGACGCCTTGCCGGGATTGCGCCCGATGGCGGGGATGTCCGTGAGGCCGTGGCGAATGCCGTCGCGGCCGCGACCCATGCGGTGAACTTGCCCGGACCGATGCCAACGGAGGCATCCCCGCCCGACGCCTGCGACGCGGTATCGGCAAGATGGTGGGCCAGATCGTCTTCAGGCCCGTACCGTGCCTCGAGGCCTGCCACGTCCAGGAAGATCACCGCCCGTGCCGGATCGACGTGCACGCCGGCGGGAACGGCATCGCGGGTTGTCCCGGCGACCCCGGGAACCACGCCCAAGGCCGGTTCGATCACCGGACTGTAGGGTGCCAGTGCCGTCACGACCGCCCCGAATGCCGCCCGGATTGCTTCGAGGGTGGGCGGATCGCACGGCAGGTAGCGCGCATCCGGATGCCGTGACTGCGCTTCCTTGAGGGGGGTGCCCGGTAAGACACCCTCTGCCTCGAGGTCGTCACTGCACTCCAGGAGTTCCTGCCACCGGGTGCCCGGACGGAACAGGGCGACACGCCCCATCACATCCCCGTCCTCGGTGCGTCCTCCTGTCCCATCACCCCTGGATACATCGGTGCTTTGCTCGTTGTCCGTTCCGGTCTGGCAGAGAGGATCCAGCCTCGACGCCAGGCGCAACCCGAACCGTGGCAACCAGACGCACGCAATGCGCGTCCTGGCAGCATTGGGGTAGGTGTCGTGGCCGCGCCCGATCTGTCCATCCATCGCGGTCAGTATAGAACATTTGTACTATTCTCCCGGTGCGGCCATGGTCCCGGCCGGTCACACTTCCGGCCCCATTGCCTCTCACGGGAAGTCCCGGTGCATGGCCCACGGGTATCCGGGACCGCGATGTATTGACAGAACCAAGCCGACGGCTACCATCCGGACATGATCCGTCTGGACGACCTGACCGGTGACGTTGCCGGACTGACTCCCGGGCCGGTCTTCGCACGCGAATTCGATGCGTTTGCCCACGATTCGCGGAATGTTCGCGGAGGCGAACTCTTCGTTGCCGTCCGCACTTCGCGGGCCGACGGGCACGACTACATTGCCGATGCCGTGGCGCGGGGCGCGACCGGGGTCCTGGCTGAAGACCGACGCGACCTCGCCTGGCTAGGTGCGCGTGGCGTCACTCTCGTAACGGTCGATGACGTGCGACTCGCCCTGCGCACCTGGGCGCGCCGCCATCTGGCACACCTTGCCCCGCAGGTCATCGCCGTGACAGGCACGGCCGGGAAGACCACCACCACCAAGGCCATAGCAACTGTCCTTACCCACCTTGACAGTGACGATATTGCTCACCCGGGGACATCCACAGTCTTTGAAAATGACAACTACAACGACCTTCTGGGCCTGCCACTCAGTTTGGCCCGTCTCGGGCCGGCACATCGTCACGCCATCATCGAACTCGGGACTGACCGTGCCGGAGAGATCAGCGCCCTGACCGATCTGGTTCGTCCCGGCATCGCAGTCGTGACCGGCGTGATCCCGGACGCCGAACCATTTGCCACCGATCCTGAGACCGCCATCGCCGAATACCTGTCGATACTCACCCACGCACCCGCCCTGGCCATCCTCAACCGCGACGACGCCACACTGCACCAATACGCCACGACACTCAATCCGGTCTACGGCAATACCCAATTCCTATGGATAGGTACGCACCCGGAAGCTGACATCCGGGCGACCGACATCACCGCAACACCCGATGGTCTCTCGATGAACGTCCAAATCGGACGGGACATCCATGCGGTCACCGTTGGCCTGCACGGCACGCACTGGGTTCCAACCGTGCTTGCGACCATCGCGGTCGCGCGTCACCTCGGACAAGGCATCGAAAAGGTCATCGATGCCCTCGTATCAATCCGGCCCGTCTCCGGACGGTTGCGACCATTGTCCGGATCCTGCGGCATGCGCTTGATCGATGACACCTTCTCGGCCACACCCGCATCGGTCAAGGCTGCTCTCGATGCCATCGGAGCCTTCCCTCGACCGCGAATGGTTGTCCTTGGGGATGTGGGTGACGCTCCCCTTCCCGCGCCCACCGTGGCAAGCCTCGGGGCACACCTCGCACGCGTTGCCGATGCTGTCATTGCCCACGGTGATGTCGCTGACGCCATCGTGCGCGCCGCCCGGGGCACACCCGGTCCATCAGGATCACTCCACACGGTCCACACGCGCGCGGAGGCCGTTGCCCGAATCCGGGCCATTGCCGGAATCCCTGCTGATGGTGGTGCCGAAAGAATGGGAAGCCAGGCTCCGCGCCAGTGGACGGTCCTTGTCAAGGGCAACGCCCGTGCCCGAATGGAAGGTGTGGTCGAACGCTTGCTTGCCAATCCGTCATGCGCACCAGAACTCCTGGTCCGGCAGACCCCGGGCCACGTCACCGGCATCGTGCGTCCCGGACACGACCGCCCGGCGTGGGTCGAGATCGATCTGGGGGCAATCGCGTCAAACCTGAATGCCATTCGCGCCGCTGTCGCCCCGGCATCGGTCATGGCCGTCCTGAAGGCGGATGCGTATGGCCATGGTGCGGTGCGCGTCGCCAGAACGGTCCTCGCTGGCGGGGCGACCTTCCTGGCCACCGCAGTCCTGACCGAAGCATCGACCCTGCGGGAGGCCGGTATTGATGCCCCAATCCTCGTGCTTGGCCACACCCCTCCATGGCAGGCACGCACCGCGGTCAGCCTCGGTGTGGCCGTGACCCTCTTCGACCTCGATGGTGCGCACCATCTTTCGGAAGCGGCGCTTGCCTACGGACGAAAGGTCCACGTGCACCTCAAGGTCGATACCGGCCTGCATCGAATCGGGCTTGACCCTTCAGAAGTGGTCGCGTTTGCCCGGTCGGTTATTGCGATGCCCGGACTCGTCATCGAAGGCTTGTACACCCATTTGGCGACGGCTGACGATGCAGACGAGACGTTCGCCCGGCGGCAACTCCGTCGATTCAACGCCGTCATCGACGAATGGCGCGAGGCGTCGTTGCCCCGCCCACGGTATGTCCACGCCCTCAACAGCGCCGGCGCACTGCGATTTCCGGAGGCACGGTTCGATCTCGTCCGACCGGGCATCGCCCTCTATGGCATCGACCCGGGTCCGGAAACACCGTTGCCCGGGGCCTTCCGGCCTGCACTCAGCCTAAAGACCCGCATCGCGCAGATCAGGGTGGTCGATGCCGGGGAAACGGTGTCGTACGGAAGATCGTGGACGGCAACCTCGGCAACGCGCATCGGGGTCCTGCCGATCGGCTACGGAGACGGGTTGCGGCGGGGCCCCTCGACCTGGGGAGACGTCCTCGTGCGTGGGCGTCGCGCCCCACTGGTCGGACGGATCTGCATGGACATGTGCATGGTAGACCTCAACGACAGTCCCGATGCCCGACCGGGAGATGAGGTTGTCCTGATCGGACGCCAAGGGATGCAGTCGATCACGGCGGATGATGTGGCGCGCCAGAGCGGCACAAGTGCGTACGAGGTGGTCTGTCAGATCCTTGCACGCGTACCGCGAGAGGTCGTGGATCCCGACACGGGCTGGGGGACGTAGCCCGGAGCATCGCCGTTAGGGACGAACCGGACTACGCGCGCGATGCGCATGCTAGGCGGCGATGCCTCGCCCGAGGAGTGATCCGGGCTGGTTCATCGCTGCGTCAAGGAACGCCGAGGCGCGGGCAACGATCACCGATGTGGTGGTGCCTGTGCTTTTACCAGTAGCGGAAGACTCATCAAGGCGCTTTTTCAGGTACTCAAGCATGGATGCCTTGACCTGATCGGTCGTCTTTCCGTTTGCCGACGCCACCTCGGAAAGCGACTTGCCCGATGCAAGGTCTGCGAGGAGTGCGGAGACGGAAGATCCCGTCGACGCGGCGAGGTCGGCAATGAGTTGCTCCCCACTCCCGCCGGACCCGCCTGGTGGAGGGGGTGGTGGCCCTGCCGGACGTTGTCCGCCTCCCGGTCCTCGCATGCCCTTCTGTGCCAAGGCGACATCGAGGCGCCCAGTCATGTCTGCCTTCATCGCGTCGGCATCGGTCTTGGTGAGGCCCCCGCCCGAAACCGCAGTGGAGAGACGTGCCGAGATTGTCTCACTCATCCGCGACTTCAGGTCGTCGAGGGCGACCCCCGAGGCCTTAGCCACATCTGCAATGGACGCTCCAGACTTGAGTTGGGACTGCAGGTCACCCTTGGAGATGCCAATCGCTTTGGCCGCATCCTCGATGAGTTGGTCGGGTCCGCCCAGTCCCTGAGGTGGTGGTCCGCCCATGCCGGACATCCGTCGGGACATCTCGGTCGCGTTCATTGTCAGTCCGATGGTCATTCCCATGGATGACGGCCCTCCTTGCCCGGCGTCCCTCAATTGGCGGGATCATGCCGAGTGAATGGGACTGTCCCAGTACGGGATAGATGCCCTGTGGAGCGGTAGTTAACACCCGGTTAAACACGCCTTCGGCATCGTGCATGGCATGAGACCAGTGCGCTGATCAGAAGAAGAGCGGGTTGCTCCATGCCCGTGCGCGGTTCCAATCCATGCAACTCACGCGGATGTGCCTTTGTCCTGTGCCTCTCCCGGCATACCTGGCCGGGCCCGAGACGGTGAGGTCCACTTCGAAGGTGTGTGAGGTGATCGACATGCGTGCGGGATCCACCTCGGTCACCGACGTGATACCCGACGCCGTCTCGTGGAACGTGTGCCGGCTTCGTGCCCCGGGGCCGCTCAAGTACATCGCCGCCACTGGCGATGTATGGACATGCACCTTGAGTACGCGGCCATCGTCGACAAACTCGAGGTGAACGTCATTGATGGCTGGCCCTGTCGTTCCATAGAAGTTGCCGGCCTTGATTGCACTCACCAGGGCCCCTGGCGTCCGTTCATTGGCGCGGACCATCACCCATGCGGTTCCACGGTCAAGCGTGTGCCAGTGGGTGTCGTCGGTGCCCAGACCCGTCCAGGATGCCCCGCGTAGCAGGCCTTCGTCCCAATGGGTGAAGGCTTCACCCTTGAGGCTATCGAGGTTGGTTCCGCCGTTGCAGGCCTCGATCCCGTCAATGGTGAGCCCCATCAGGTCGTCGACGGTCAGGCCAGACCAGTGTGGATGGGCGGCAAAGACGGCGGCGCCCTGGTTCCGAAGCCAAGCCGATGAGACCCGTCCCGGCGAGGTTCTCGAGGGAAGCACGGTTGACGGATCAATGCCGATGCCGAGGATGTGGAACTCGGTGCCAAGCAGACCCGCACTGGCGGTTAGTTCGACTGACGGGATGAGGCAGAGACCATGCGCATCTACCGTCGCGGGGTCGGTTATCCGGTCGTGATCCGTGATCGCGAGGAAGTCGTAGCCGAGGTTCGCAAACCCGGCGGCGGCATCGGATGGCGACACGTTCCCGTCCGACTCGGTTGTGTGGCAATGGAGGTTTCCGCGGAACCACGCCCCGGGTCCGGCGAAATGCGGCCCGCGGGCCGGGGTAGCTGCTATCGCTGTCATGAAAATCACGATACCGCGTCGGCGTCACCGGAACATGACTGGATGGCCTAAACCGGATGGTTCCCTTTACGACCACCATCGCAGCGGTTGACGGCGGTTTTTGTTGCGGATAGGTTGAACGGAACAAGGTGTTGATGTAGTTGGGTATTCGCGGTGGAACCCGGAACCCGGTTGCTGGCGAGGGAGAGACCAGAGACATGGCACTCATGACACGTATTCGGCTTTTGCAGACGGGCCTCGCGGCCGTCGGTGCCGTGGCACTGGACGCATGCGGTGAGGCGCCACCAACAACGCCGGCTTCAACGGTCGCGCCGACGAAACCTGCCGCTACCTCTCCCTCGCCGGCACCTACCGTGCAGGCCGCAGCGGCACCGACGGCCGCGCCGACCTCCCTGCCTTCCGGTCCATTTCCATTCAAGGTCACCAGTGCGACGTACTTCGCCGCTGGTGAACGACTCGAGTGGACGAACAAGACTGCCGACGAGTTTGCGCGGATCAACGGCCCGAAGATCACGGTTGAGAACCTCCAGGTGACCGGAAACTTCACCGAGTCCCTCATTGCGTCAATTGCTGCCGGTTCCGGTCCGGATGTCGCCCGGTCAAGCGGGTCGTGGATGAGTGACTTCGCCGACAAGGGCAGCCTCGTTGATATTGGTCCGTACGCGCGCCGGGACAAGGTAGATCTCTCCCAGTGGTACGCGCAGGAGGAGGTCCTGATCCGCAAGGGCAAGCACTACGGAATGCCCTTCTGGCAGGCCCATTCGATCTTTCTCTACAACAAGACCATGTTCACGAATAATGGGGTCAAGCCTCCGGAAGGAGACACGTGGACGTGGACCGACATGTTGGAAGCTGCCCAGAAACTCACGAAGACTGGCGAGACCTTCGGCATCCAGATGAATTACATCTTCGAGTTTGCATGGCTCAACTTCATCCGGAGCGCGGGCGAAGACTACATCAACGGCGACCGCACCAAGACCACCATCAACTCTGCCGGCAACATCGAGGTCTTCCAATGGTTGGTTGACTTGGTCCAGAAGTACAAGGTGCATCCGGTACCGGATGACAAGTCACTTGGTGAGGGTGATCTCTGGCTCAAGGGCAAGATTGGCATGCGGTTGGGAAATACCGGACTGATCGGGTCCACCCAGTTTGGCAAGCCGGACTTCGAGTGGGACATGTTCATTACTCCCAAGCATCCCAAGACGGGGAAGCGTGCGTGTGTGGCGAATGAGAATCCGACCGTTGTGATTGCCCAGACGAAGAACCCGGAAGCGTCATACATGCTTGCGAAGTTCTACGCCGACAAGTTTTCGCAAGACCTCGTGGGCAAGCTGCGGATCAACTCCCCTTCACTTCGGTCCTCCGCGACCGACCAGGCAGTGTGGCTGGCGCCGCCGCCGGCAAACATGAAGATCGCGGCTGAACAGATGAAACATGCTGGTTCGCTGAGTTTCCACCTCAATTGGCTGCAGTGGTACAACGAGACGACCAAGCAGTTGCTTCCGGCTTTCAAGGGCGAGATGAGCGTCCGCGAGGCGTGCGACAAGGCGTCACAGATCGGGGATAGCCTGCTTCGAGGTGCCTGACAGGAGTGTTCGGCACCGAAATTCCGGTGTGGCGCATCGCCGAACCTCTCACATGAATATTCCTGAAGCGAAC
>DDYL01000097.1:0-10844 GCA_002347925.1 Chloroflexi bacterium UBA2235
CAGTGATCACCCCGTCGATCGGAGCATAGATGTAGGTTTCGGCGAGGTTGGCCTGTGCGAGGCGGACGGCGGCCTCGGCTTGCGCCACAGCGACGCGAGCGGTCTTCAGGTCATCCTCGGTGTACGGGTTGGCTCGTAGTTTGTACGCGCTGGCGGCTTGGTCTGCAGTTGCACGGGCCCCGTCGGCTTGACTGCGGGCACCGGCGATCTGGGACTCGGCACCAGTGCGCTGCGACATGAGAGCGTTGACCTGGGCCGCCGCCGCAGCGGCCTGAGAAGCCGCAGCCTCTGCCTGGATTGCCGAGGCGTCCGCGCTGGCTTCAGCGGCTTGGGCCGAAGCTTCCGCACCAAGTGCCTGGGCCTCAGCGGCCTTTGCAGCCTCCTCAAGTGACTTGATATCGAACTCTCCGGGGTTGACGACCTTGGCGCGCTGGTTCTCGGCAACCTTCAGGCCTTCCTTGGCGGTCTGGAGGTCGAAGCCAATCTGGCGCTGCCGGAGTTCGAGGTTGAGTTGAGCCTGTTCGAGGGTGAGTTGGGCATTCTTGACACGGACCGGGTCAGGATTGCGGGTCAGGTCAACGGTGGCCTGCGCGGCTTCGACGGCCAGTTGGGTCTTGCGGAGGTCCCAACCGGTCGCGCCGGCTTGGGCCTTGTTGTAGGACTCGCGGGCGGTGTCACGGCGGATCCGTGCTTGCTCGATATTTGCCTGAGCTGCGACGACACCACCTTCGGCCTGGGCGAGAACCGAGTCGGACACTACGGCTGGGCCGTACGTGGATCGGCTGCGCTTGGCCGCGTCATATGCCTTCTCGGCGATGCGCAGGCTTTCACCGGATGCTTCGTAGGCCTTGTCGGCGCTCTCATACGCCAGACGGATTGATTCAAGGTCTTCAGCGCGGACTGGCGCCTCGGTGAGGTTCGAAAGCGTTGCCTTGGCGACATCGAGCTGTGCCTGAGCGGCCCGGAGCTGTTCCGGGCGAGCCGGATCCTGCGCCTGCTGAAGTGCGAGGCGGGCGGCTTCGACCTGTGCCTGGACAACCCGGATTTCCTCGTCACGCTGGGACGCCTGGGAAAGTCGGATCTTGGCAGTCTCGACCTGGCTCTCTAGAAGAGCGAGGTCTTCGGGACGCGGGTTCTTCAGCTGGTCAAGGCGGACTTTGGCGGCGTTTGCCTGAGCCCGAGCGGCATTGGCCTGGTTGCGCGCGGCGCTGGCCTGGGCACGTGCGCCCTGGGACTGCGTCTTTGCTGCCTGTGCCGACGCCTTGGAGGCGTTGGCCTGGTTGGTGGCGGCATCGATCTGGGCATCAAAGGTGGTCAGGGACTGTTCCGCGACAGCCGCTTGAGATGCGACGGCGTCCGCTTGCTTCTCGGCAGCAGTGCGCTGGGCGGCGGCCACGGCGACATCGTCAGCGCGTGGTCCCCGTTCGAGTTGGCCCAAGCGGACCTGGGCACCCATCAGTCCGGCTTCGGCCTGGGCAACCTGGGCTTCAATGATCACGCGATCAAGTTCGGCGATCAGTTGGCCGGCCTTCACGTTCTGGCCGACTTCGGCGTCGAGGCGGGTGACCCGTCCCGAAACCTTTGCACTGACTGAAACCTGATCCGTTGCCTCAACCGCGCCACTGCTGGTCACGGATGCACGAACCGTTTCCTTGCGGGCGTCGACGACCGCCACATTGAGTGGTGGCGCAACCGGTGCAGCTTTGGCGGTGTCTGGCTGGGCACCGCAAGCACTCAGGAACAGTCCTCCGACGGCAACGATTGCAACCGCGAGGTTGGTGCCAGTGGTGGCGATGCGCGAGACGGTGGCGCCGACGCCAACCTTCTCCGTGGCCGGACGCGCAATGACTGCCTCGCTGTTGCCCGATGTGGATGAACCCGATCCGTTCATATCCTTCTCCTTGGGTCCACGCGACCGGTCGCGCTTGAACCCCCGCAAGATCCAGTTCTGGAAGTCGTCGACGAGTGTGTACAGCGTGGGAACGAAGACCAGGGCGAGGATGGTGGAACTGATCATCCCGCCGAAAATGACCCAGCCAATTGGTGACTGGACTTCCGCGCCGTCTTCGATCTTCAGCATCACCGGAATCTGCGCGAAGATCAGAGCTGACGACGTCATGAGAATGGGGCGGAGACGCCGTGGTCCCGCTTCCATCAGGGCGTCAAATCTACCCATGCCTTGCTCCCGCCGGAGTGTGTTGGTGTAGTCGATCACAAGAATCGAGTTCTTCCCAACGAGGCCGACGAGGGCGATGATCCCGATAAGCGAAAAGGTATTCAGGGTCTCCTGTCCGAGAGCGAGACCCGACATTGCGCCGACAAGGGCAAGTGGCAGGGCCGCGATGACGATCAGTGGATAGAGGAGCGACTCGTAGAGGGCCACAAGGAGGATGTAGACGAGGGCAATCGACAGGAGAAGAGCGTTACCGAACTCGGTAAACGTGCTGCTCTGCTGGTCGGCCTGGCCTCCGATTTTGATCCGGTAGCCCGCAGGCACTTCAACAGACGCTATCGCTGCATTGACCCGTTTCGTCACATCACTCAGGATTAGGCCTTCACCGATGTTGGCACCGATCGTGAGCGCGCGCTGCCGGTCGGTGCGCTGGATCTGGGAAGGCCCGGCGGCAGGCGCGACTGTTGCTATCTGCCCGAGGTAGATCTGCCCACCCTTTGCAGGGCTGATGAGGGGAACCTGCTGCAGCAGTGTGATGTCCTTGCGGGTGTCATCGGTCAGCTGGACGCGGACGTCGATACCGCTTGCGGTTCCGGAAGTCTGGTCGCGACGGAGCGTAGTGGCGACTGAACCTGCGTACGCGGTCCTCAACGTCTGGGCGACCTGGCCAGCGGACAGGCCGAGGTCGGCAGCCTTCGCACGGTCGAGCGTTACAACGTATTCCGGTGCACCCGCTTGACCGCTGTTGGTGATGTCCACGAGCCCACCGGCCTCGCGGAACTTGGCGATGATCTTGTCGGCCAAATCGTTGAGAACCTTGAGATCATCGCCATACACCCGAAGGCTGACGGGCTGCGCGGCTCCGCCTCCCGGGCCTGGGACGCCGGCACGAACCTTCAGACCGGGGAAACCCTCACCGAAAGCCTTGACCTCCCGTGCCACCTGTTCGACTGACTTGGTGCGCTCGCGCTTCCCGACGAGGATGACTTGGAGATTTGCAAATCGAGACTGACGGGACGTTCCGCCTTCGCCTTGGCCGATGACCGAATAGATTGCCTTGAACTCAGGAAGCTTGGTGATTCCGGCTTCCATCTGGGCAACCGCAGACGCGGTGGCGTCGAGGGTAGATCCAGGGGGAAGTTCGAGGAGGATGTTGAACGTGCCTTGATCCTGGTTGGGGAAGAAGCTGGTCTTCACTAAGCCTGCGACCGGCAGGCCAATGGCCCCGACAAATGACAGGACTGCCACCAACATGATGACCCAACGATGGCTTAGCGACCAACGAAGGATCCCGCGGTACCGATCTTCGAGGCGATCGAAGCCGCGATCCCACCACCGACCGAAAATAGCGAGCGGTCCGGTACCGTGTTCGTCTTCCGCCTTCAGCCACCGGGACGCGAGCAATGGAGTGAGGGTGAAGCTGACCGCCAGCGATGCGAGGGTCGCGGCGACAACGGTGAACCCGAACTGCCGGAAGAACTGTCCGATCTGGCCTGACAGGAGGCCTACCGGCGCGAAGACGACGACGTCTACCAAGGTGATCGCGAGGGCCGCGAGACCAATTTCCGCCCGGCCCCGGACCGCGGCAACTCGCGGGGAGTCACCTCGCTTGAGGAACTGGAAGATGTTTTCCAGCACGACGATGCTGTCGTCGACGAGGATGCCGACGGTGAGCGTAAGCGCAAGGGTGGTCAGGAAGTTGAACGTGAACCCTTGCAAGTACATGAACGCAAAGGTGGCGATGAGCGAAGTTGGGATCGCCAAAAGGACGATCAGCGTGCTCCTCCATGAGTGAAGGAAGGCGAGCAGGACGATGCCTGTGAGGATGTTGGCCTCTAGCAGGGTGCGCTGAACCCCATTCAGAGAACTGGTGATGAACTCCGAAGAGTCCTGGATTCCGACGAGCTCAACGCCCTCAGGGAGGGTCGTCCGGATTTTCGCAAGGGTTGCGCGAACATTTGCCGCAGTCTGGGTCACGTTAGAAGACGACTGCTTGGATACTGAGATGCCGACGCCGGGGCTTCCATTGACGCGGGCCAGGAAGGTCTGCTCCTTGTACCCGTCGACAACCTCGGCAAGGTCACGCACCCGGATGGTGCCGCCAGTAGGCAAAGCCTGTACGACCGTGTCCCTGATCTGATCGACCGAGCGGAACCTTGCATCGAGGCGGATGTTGAGGTTGCGGGAGCCGTCGTCGACGCGACCACCGGGTGCGTCGATGTTCTCTGATCCAAGTGCCTGGGAGACCTGAGCCAAGGTGAGGTTGTAGGCACGAAGGCGGTTCGGGTCTACCTTGACTTGAATTTCCCGCTGCTGGCCCCCGAAGATCGAGACCTGACCGACACCGTTTGTGGTCTCCAGCTTCGGTCGTACCAATTCATCTGCAATCCGGAAAGCCTGCGCTGGTGTGACGTTGGCGCCCGTCAGACCGAGGGTAATGATGGGAGCGGCAGTGAAGTCGAACTTGAGGATTGTGGGGGCGATGATGTCATTGGGTAGCTGGCCACGAATTCCGTTGACCCGCTTTTCCACTTCAATCGCGACCGTCTGAGGGTCTGCCTTGTCCTTGAAGGTGACGATCACGACCGCCACGCCTTCTGAGGACGTCGAATTGATCGTGTCAAGGTCGGCGAGACCGGACACCGCGTCTTCGACCGGTCGAGTCACAAGGGATTCAACGACCTCGGGGCTCGCACCCGGATACGGGATGCTGACACTGACCACCGGGAAATTCACCGATGGAAACAAGTCAACGCCCAGGCGTCCGTAGGCGATCAGTCCAAAGATCATCACCGAGAGGATGACCATGAGCATGAAGAGTGGCCTGCGGATCGACAGCGCGGTGATTCCACCTATGCCACCGGAAGATTCATCCAGCGCACTTTCAGCTTCGTGGTTCGCTGGCTGGTTTGGAGGGGTCTTGCTGGTCATTGTGAGCGGTCGTCCTTCGGCGTGCGATTCATGGTGCGTGACTAGAGCCTTGTTGGTTGCACTGGTGGGTCACCTCTCATGTGGCCTCCGATGTCGTCAGTCGTGAGGTGCCGGGGATGAAATCCTCGACCCGCTCGATCGTCTTCACGAAACGGGTGAGGTTTTTGAGGAAAGGTTCCCGCTCATCCGCCGGGGTTGCTTCAAGGAACTCTTCCATTTGAGCGCGCGCCACACGGAGCATGATGGCGGAGATCTGGGTGGCGACATCGGTGAGCCTTACCTGGACCACCCGACGGTCAAGCGTGCTCCGTACCCGCTCCACTATCCCGTGCGACTCCATCCGGTCAACCAGTAGGCTGATTGCAGATGGGGTTACTTTCAACCGGGTCGCAAGTTCTCCGATCGTTCCCGGGCCCCGTTCCGACAGGTCAATGACTAGTTGGACCTGCGCCGGCGACACCAACCTGCGCTCCGGAAAGGGCTGATTCAGCAAGGTTTGCGAGAGGCGCGAAGCCTCTGAATGGTGGAACTGGCGGTGTGCGTGCGTTGCCCGTTCAAGTTCATCAAAGACCTTGAGGTAGTCGATCACGAGGTCTCGCGGCACTGCGACGGCAATCCGTTCGTGAGCGGGGTCATCCGCAGCGAGAACCGCGGCACCGGTTTCCTTTTGGTCCATAAATCTTTTGCAACGCTAAAGGGTATTCGGTGGACGCGTCAAGGGCGTCGCGCAGGAACGGAACGTGTCTGTAACGGACATCCGGCAAGTTGCACAAATCGTTCCCGGGATGTAGCTGACGCAACTTGTTGCCTCGGGGGCATTGCGGACGTTTCATCCGCATCCGTCCCGTGGTCGTGTTCAGGCGCGACGTTCCGAAGGAGGCTGTGCAATGCAACGAGTTGCGTTCATATTGAAAGTCCGCCAGGATCGACTTGAGGAGTACAAGATCCGCCACGCTGAAGTGTGGCCCGACATGCTGCAGGCACTTCGTGAGACCGGGTGGCACAACTACTCGATCTTCATGCGTCCCGATGGCATGCTATTCGGATATCTCGAGACCCCGGATTTCGAGGCCGCCCGCGCTGGGATGGCGGACCGGGAGGTCAACGCGCGGTGGCAGGCCGACATGGCGCCGTTCTTTGAAAGCATCACGGGACGACCTGATGAGGCGATGCTTCCACTCGAGGAAGTCTTCCACCTTGACTGACCGTCGAACCCGCTTCCCGGAACGCCTCGAGACCCCCCGACTGGTGATCCGACCGTACGCGATTGGGGATGTCGAGGCGCTCTTCAACGCGATCAATGGGTCTCGAGAGACATTGAAGCAGTTCTTGCCGTGGGCGGAGACGGGTCACCTCGACCAAGCGAATACACGGCAGTTCATTGTGCAGGCCCTGCATCGTTGGCAGGTTCACGAGGACATGTTGTCTTTGGTGATCACCGGTCACCGAGGGGACTTGCTTGGTGGAATCGGTTTGCAGGCCATCAATTGGTCGGTTCCGAGAGTAGAACTTGGCTACTGGCTTGCCGACAGGTCGGCAGGACACGGCATCATGCAGGAGACGGTTCGAGCCGTTTCCAGGGTGTGCCTGAGTCAGTTCCGGGTAGCCCGGATTGAGATCAGGTGTGATGTCCGGAACTGGCGAAGTGCGAGGGTCGCTGAACGGTGCGGTTTCCATTTGGATGGGACGTTGCGCCATTTCGGGCGTTCACCGATTGGCGCGCTTACCGATGTCCAGGTCTGGAGCCTGACCCCCGAGGAGTTCATCGCGATTGAAGGCGAGTGGGACGCGCAGGACAGCGCCCTGCGCACCGTCGGCCAACACGCGTAACCCGCGGGCAAACGTGACTTTCCCGAGGGCAAAAAGATGCCGCCCCCGGTTAGGAGGGCGGCGGTTTCGTGCGACGCTACGAAGTGCTCGAGTTCTGGCTAGTCGCCGAGGTGATAGACGACCCAGCACTCGGCGGTTCCGTCAGCAGCTTCCTTCACTGCAAGCGTGAAGTTGCCCGGACGAATGTGTCTCTCGTTGAGAAGGCGCTCAAGTTGCGCTGGGACCGCCATGTCGTATCGGTCTCGAAGGACTGCGACATGCCAACCGCTCTGCGATGATGATGCGCGGACTGGTCGGGGTGCTGCCTGCCGTTCGGGTCGCTCCGGCCGCTCTGCGCGCTCCGGCCGTTCGGGTCGCTCAGCCCGTGGTGGACGTGGTGCCCTGATGGGCGCTTCCGGAGGGGCACCGGTGACCGTCACGACACTCGCGGCCAATCCTCGGCCGCCATCATCCTGATGGCACTGGAACTCGACTTCCTGGCCGGTCCTGAGTGCATCGAAGGCTTGCGGCCCGCTGTCAATCGCCGAGGCATGGAAGAACACCTCGACCCCGTCGGAAACGCGGAGGAACCCGAAGCGACGAGGTCGGTTCAGGCGCGCAACCGTCCCTTGCAGGTGCCCGCCGGGATGTTGGGTGTTTGGTGCCGGACGTGCGGGACGACCTTCACCGCCAGCCTCGGAATGGTCGTCGACCTCTTCATGTTCGCCACTGACCTCGGCATCGGGGTCTTCTGGAGGGAGATCCTCAGTGGGGTAGGGTCGGTATTCGCTCATGGTTCGTGGTGATCCTCTGTGATCGTGCGTTCAACTTGCGGAAACCGTCAGATCGCACCCTGAACGCGGAAGGGATGAGCGGCAGTATAGCGCGTGTGCGGGCGTTTCCGGACATCCGCCGAGAATTGGGTCCCGCAGTACCCCAGTATCCGGCGAGGGCGCGCCTCCGAACGGCACCGGGTTGCGTGATACGATGCCGTCCGTTCACCTAGAAGTCGAGTAAATCCGGTTGACGTCTCAATGAAACAACGCCCTATCGGTGTCGGGATTGTCGGGTATGGACTGGCTGGGCGTGTCTTCCACTCCACCCTGATCCGCAACGTCGAAGAGTTCGCAATCCGCGCCATCGCGGTCCGCAACGAAGGCCGTCGTGCGCAAGCAGTGTTGGACCACCCGGAGGCGACGATCCACGCGTCGGCGTCCGAGCTGTTTGCAAATCCTGACGTCGACCTTGTGGTGATCGCCACGCCTCATGACACACATGCCTCCTTGTGCATCGAAGCCGCCCAGATGGGCAAGCATGTCGTCGTTGACAAGATCATGTGCATGAATGTCTCGGAAGGCGAGGCGATGATCGCCGCTGCGGAGACGAACGGTGTACACCTGAGTGTGTTCCAGAACCGCAGGTGGGACGCAGATTTCCTGACCGTGCAGGACGTGATTGCACGTGGACTGGTTGGGGAACCGTTCGTGATCGAGTCGTCGGTTACCGGGTTCGGATTGACGCCGGGCTATCGCTTGCCGGCAGGTGATCGGCCCCGAGGATGGCGGACCTACGCGGAATTTGGGGGCGGGCCGTTCCGTGATTGGGGCGCGCACCTGCTTGATCAGGCGGTTCAACTGTGCGGAGGGTCGCCACGGCGCGTGATGGCCGACTTCCAGTACCGACGGGACTGGGACGTGGAGACCGCTGGAACCGCGACCCTTGTCTTTGGTTCTGACGACGGAACCAACCGTGACGGTGTCAGGTTCGTCATCGAGGTGGGAAACATCTCGGCGATCCCGAAGCCTCGGTGGCTCATTCGTGGGTCAGAGGGCGCGTATATCCAGCACGGGCGCGATCCACAGGAACAGGCACTGCACCGGGGCGATGTCGGTCCCCGGAAGATGCTTCCGGAACATGCACCGCGACTCGTTCGAGAGATCGACGGCGCGCTCCAGGATGTTGAACTTGATGGCCTTGAGGGCAACTACCTCGCCTACTACCAAAACGTCGCCGGAGCGATCCGTGGCCGTGAGAGGTTGATGGTCACGGCGTCATCGGTGCTTCAATCAGTCCGGCTACTCGAAGCTGCGGCAGAGTCAGCGCGCACCAACCAGGTTATTGCTCTTTAGGCCGTTGCCACGAGAGGCAGGCTTCCGCGGCACTGGCGCAGATGAAGGGACAAGTGATGCAAACTCACCAGACCGTCGGTACAGGGTATTCGGCGACACATTCCGGCGATGTGGTCACGCTGACCGACCCCACCGGGGCACGGGCAGTGATCCGCGTGGCCGAAGGCAACAACGTGGCGCGCTTTCAGGTGCATGTCGCGGGCAGTGACCAGCTCATAGACGTGCTTGTTCCGCCGGACGAGGCAAATGGTGGGTATTCGTACGGAAACCCGATCCTCTTCCCATTCCCGAACCGGGTCAAAGGTGGTACGTACACCTTTGCAGGGGTCCAGCATCAGTTGGATGTCAACGAGACGGCGCGTGGCAACCACATCCATGGGCTCGTGAACCGGCGACCGTGGAGGGTCGATGGCGTCGGCGTCGATGAGATGCGCGGTGCGTGGCAGATCTCGACGTTCGATCTGCGGGCGGACGCGGATGTCCAACGGCAATATCCGTTTGGTGCGGTGATATCCATTACTACCTCGCTGCACGGCGGCCATCTGACGCAACACACGATCGTCACCAATCACGGAACTGGTGCGATGCCGATGGGTTATGGCATCCACCCGTGGTTCCCGGTCACGATGGGCCCATCGCCACGCGAGGCCACGCAGGTGTGTGTGCCAGGTGCTTCTATCTGGGAACTTGACAATCTCGTTCCGACGGGCAAGCGCATCCCGGTCCAGGGCAGCGGTCTGGACCTCAGGGGCTGGCCGGAGATTGCCACCCGTGAGCTTGATCACGTGTACACCGATGTCGAGCGTCGAGCCGATGGCTGGACCGAGGCAGGTGTGATCTATCCGGATTCCGGCTTGCGGCTTTTGGTAGAGGCAAGCCCAGAGTTCCGTGAATGGGTGATCTTCGCTCCCCCGTTCCGTCCCGTGGTGTGCCTCGAGCCGTATTCCGGAACGACAAACGCCGTCAATCTCCAGTTCGAGGGGGTTGATGCTGGTTTGGTGATCCTTGAACCCGGGCAGGTCTGGGACGCGACGGTCCGCTTCTCGCTCGCGCCCCGCTAAGGTGGGTTACTGGGCCGGTGGCGTGTATGCAATTCGATACACCGCCCCGGCCACGTCGTCGGTCAGGAAAAGTGATCCATCCGGACCTTCCTGAATGTCAACTGGTCGCCCCCAGGCGTCGCCGGGGCCTCGCGGACCGCGGTTCCAACCAGTCACGAAATCCTCGGAAGCCACTGGTCGTCCTTCGTTGGTTATGACCCGCGCAACCTTGTAGCCAGTGGCAATGCTGCGGTTCCATGATCCGTGGTAGGAGGCGAACCCGTTCCCGCGAAACGTTTCCGGTAGGCCCGTGCCGCTGGGAAACGTGATTCCCAGGGGGGCCGAATGGGCTTGAACACCGAAGTAGCGTGTCAATCCTTCGCATCGCGGGTTTCGTGCCGGCACTCGGGCGTCGACTTGCCAGGAATCTCCATTCCAGTAGCAGTAGGGCCAGCCATAGTCGGCACCCTCGTTCACTGGGGTGACAGGTTCGGGTGGGATGTCATCCCCCAGAGCATCTCGCTCATTCGTCGCCGCCCACAGCATCCCTGATGCCGGATCGAACGAGAGATCGACGACGTTTCGCAGCCCTCGGGCAAACTCGCGCCCGGTGCCGTCAACTGCGTACTTCCAGATGGTGCTCCGACGGGTATCGGCTTCGACACACACGTTGCAGCTGGACCCGAATGCGATGTAGAAGGCCCCGGCATGATCGATCGCTAGCGGGCGAAAATGGTGGGCACCGCAACCGGAATCCGGAAG
>DDYL01000097.1:10914-34548 GCA_002347925.1 Chloroflexi bacterium UBA2235
GACTGGGCGACGAACAGGGTGTCATCGCGAATTGCAAGACCGTATGGGCAGCGCAATCCGGAAAGGACAGTTCGTGTCTGGTCTGCGGTTCCATCACCGTCAGTGTCTTTGAGACCAATGATCGACCCTTGGGTTGGCAGGCTTACAAGCCATTCCCCCCATGGTGCGTAGTGAAGCGCGCGGGCGCCGTCGATTAGCGCAAAGACCGATACAGAGAAGTTCTCCGGCACGCTGAGGTAGCGCGCCTGCGAGAAGCGTCCCCGACGCAAGCCTTCGGGAACAACAATCGCAGTTTCAATGAGTGACGAGGACGTCGAAGCATCGACCGTCTTGATCCCGGAAGGTACGTGCGACACGATGGTCTGCCAGACTTGGACAGTGCCGTAGCGCATTGAGACGATTGCGATGATCGAGGCCATCGTGATCAGAACTGAAATGACCGGTAGGATCACTCGAACGTTTCGGGCGCCCGGAAAGATTGGCATGTAGTCCCCCAAGCCGACGACAGCTAGTCGGCAGTCACGACAAGATTACGACGTGGCGTCGTGAATTGCGTGCCGTGACGGCCTGCTCTCAGTGCTAACGGGGTGTCCGCATTGGTGAACAGGTGACTTTCGCCAGATGACGCCAGGAGCACCCGGTTCGTCAGGCGCGCCGGCTAACCGTGTTTCCCGTCGGGTTAGGAAGGAGGGGGTTGGTCTGTGGATGTGGGGCTAACGGTGCACGGCCTGCGGGAAGGACTGGCTGCGCGGCGAGGGGAAGCGGAGCGGTCAACGGTGCCGACGGATCGGTACGAACGACGGGACTTGCCCCAATGGGGGCAACCGGCTCACTGATCGCACGTCCACGTACGCCTGGAGCATTTGTGCGGTTGAGTGTCATGCGCCCAGTATCCGCCGACTGAGCAGTGGACGCGGGCAGTGAGTTTGAGTCAGAACGTGGTGCCGTCACCCGAGCAGCGCCGGAAGGGCGGGGCATGCCGGGCGGCACGGTGTTTCCTACTCGCGAGGTGCTTGATGACCGTGGTGCGACGGTTGGCGCCCGCCCCGATTGAGCGTCGCCTCGTGCCGATGTCACCCGTCCTTGACCGAAGCTACCGGGTTCCGCCCAACCCAGAAATTGCCCCTGATACGCCGGCGAGTCGACTCGCTCGATCTTCACACCGTTCGGGGTCGCGGAAACCATCCTGCCATCACCAAGGTAGAGCGCGGCGTGTCCTTGCTGCTGGTTTCCGGCATTGGCAGCGAAGTAGAGGATTGCCCCGGCAGGGGCGGTGGCGAGCGCCGAGGTTCCACGATGCGTAACGAGCGCGCGTCCGGCTGACGCGGCGTTCGGGTAGAGGTTCTGGGTTCCATAGCAGACCTCAACGAACCGTTCGCAGTAGTTGTTCCAGTCGTGACGGCCGAGGTACCCGAGTGCAGTATCGACGGCCGTCTGTCCCGCGGGCGACGCGGGTGCTTGGCTAGCAGCGGTCATCCCGGCGAGGCCACCAAGACCAGGGATCCCTGACAGACCGAGTGCGGATGCGCCTGCCCCTAGTCCCTGGAGCCCCGAGAGGCCGGCCATGTTGGCAAGGGCAGCCAAGGGGTTCGTAGCGGAAGGCTGTCCGGGAGTACCAAAGCCGTCTGCGGTTCCCGACAGTGACGGGTCCAATCCCTGGAGGGCTTCCGAGAGCACGTTAGGGAACGAGGAGTTGGCATTCCCGGAGAGCGCGTCCATGCCGATCTGCGTGGTTCTTGGCGTAACCGCCCTTGGGGCGATTCGCGCAGTCGCACGGGCCTGGCTGATCGGGTCTGGCGCGTTGTTGGTTGGCATCTCTCGCGCCATGGTACCTCGTTCCAGTCAATTCCGCGCACGTCATCTGGCGGATACCGGGGCGCCATTTGGCGTACTTGCAGCAACTTGGCATCAGGCAGCACGGCGTTACACTGTCACCAAGATGTCAACGCAAGCCTCAAGAGAGATCCAGACGTTCCCGAACCCCAATCCAGGTCGAGACTTTGAGATCCAGTGCGTCTGCCCTGAGTTCACCAATGTCTGCCCGATGACGGGTCAGCCGGATTTCGCCACGATCACAATTACATACGTGCCGGATCAGCGGTGCATCGAACTCAAGTCCCTCAAGCTGTACCTGTGGACCTACAGAGATGAAGGGGGATTTCACGAGGCGGTCACAAACCAGATTGCAGATGACCTGATCGCTGCACTTGACCCACGTCGGATCACTGTTGTCGGTGCGTTCAATGTGCGAGGCGGGATCACGACGACCGTGACGGTGACCCATCACAAGGGGTGACCCCTCGAACCATTTCCCCAGGAATGGTGGCTAGTCTGGCAACGCGGTCACGTCAAGATTGGCCGAATGGATTTGGTTGATCGGACGAGTTCGCTCGCGAACGTGCCCACGGCTTCGCCATTGCGATACCACCAGTCGAGCGCGGCGAGGTCGTCGATCGCAATCTCGTCGGTCGGGGCGTGACCACGACGGTAGTGTTCCTCGATCACCCACAGCGACTGCACCCTTGAGGCTCGATAGAACGGGGCAAGCTGGGTTGCTTCCGGGGGTGTGAGCGGTGCCTCTTGCAAGTACGCCGAGAGGTACTCGCGCAGGCATGGCCAACCTTTTTCCAGATCTGTCGCGAGGTCAATGATCAGGTCGGCTGACCGTGCGACTTCCCAAATCCGCGGGCCCCAACAAGTGAGTTCCCAGTCGACGATGGCGGCAATCGAGGCTTGCCCAGAGCGTGAGGCTCGATTCATCAGGAGGTTTCCCAGGTGGAAATCTCCATGGAGCACCTGGGTTGGAAGCGACGCAAACCCTTCGTGTGATGAACGGTCCCTGCCCATGAGGGTGCGACGGTAGGCAATGCTCGCAAGGACGTGCTGATCAAACGCAGATGGATTCGGGGTGCGTGAAATTGCCCTCTCAACCTCGCTCATCCGTGCCTCGGTGGCGTTGAGGAGTGGTCGCCGAGGTAGCGATGTGCTAGCCGGGCCGGGCATTTGGGCTAGGACCCGATGCACGGCACCCAAAGTGAGACCGATCATTCGGGCTGTTGTCGGACTGACGCCATCCGTGTCAAGTTGGGTCCCCTCGATCCATGGGTAGGTCACCCACCAGCGGTTGCCGGCACGGGTGGCAGTCTCACCGGCTCGGTCTGCGATGGGCTTGACGACGGGGATGTTGTGGGTTGCGACGAACGCGATGACCTGGTGTTCTTTCCGAATGGTTTCGAGGTCCGGGTATCGCGAACCCTTCAGGAAGTAGCGTCCGCGCGGGGTTGTCGCCACGAGGTTCTGGTTGAGGCGGCCGCCCGGGGCCAGAACAAGGTCCTGGATATCACCAAGGCCGAGGTGGCGTGCCACGTCTCGGGAAATGCGCCATGCGGCGTCGGGAAGTGGTGTCATTCACGTTGCCAGATGTTGGAAGGAGCGTGCGGCTCTCGTTTCAACGCTTTTGCCGGTGCGTGAGACCACTCCATTGATGGTAGATGGCCGGGTCCGATAGGGAAAATCCGCCGGGTGACCGATGCCGGTGGGCCATTGCCAAGGTACAACTCCAACCACGTGAGGTAAAGCAAGATGCCGTCTACCGGTCAGCCGAGCAGCAATCGTTCGCTCGTGGGCAACACGAGGTATGCGGGTGTGGGGAACCCCTTTGTCCCGGGCAACCGCATTCCCTCGCCCGCAATGAGGAATTCCCTGGTTGACCGCCAAGAGGCTCAGTCGATCCTGAAGACCACCGATCAGCTCGGTCTCGGGGACGGTGTGATGGTGTCGGTTGACCACCTCACGAACGTCGCGACCGGTGCACTGAAGAACGTGGTTCCTGACGTCCTGAACCAGCTTCGGGAATTGGGCGTGTCTGCGTCGAAGCTGCTGTCTGGCGCTTCTTCCCGCATGGCCGGGACAAGCGGCAGCCGTTCCAATTCGGGGTCGTCGGCGAGCACCACGCCAAGCGGGGTGTTTAGCGCACGGAAGGTTGCGATTTCCGGAAATGGTGGCGGGGTTCTGGCATCGGTTGCTGATCAAGCCCGGGTGGCGACGTACACAGTCACCGTCTCACAAACGGCGGCCGGTCAGACGTCGACGAGCGGCGGGGTTGTCGACACCGACACCAACACGTCCCCGATCACCGGGTCGACGAGCATGACGATCACAACCGGCGGCACAACGACAACGATCACCCCGGACTTTTCAGCGGTCACATCCAACCTGGGCGTGCTTCAGGCAATCGCGACCGCGGTGAATGCTGCGGGCATTTCGGTCGGTGCGCAAGTCGTGTCGACAGGCGGCACCTCCACGCTGGCGCTCACGCACACTTCTACCGGGAGCTCCGCCACCTTTACGACTGGTGGGAATATCTCAAACGTCCTCGGTTTCACGACAACGACCGCTGCGCGTGATTCTTCATACACCTTGAATGGATCGCAACAGACTTCGACGAGCAACGTCGTTCAACTGGACTTGGCAAATTCGTCATCGACTACGGGACGAGTTCAGCTGTATTTGCAGGGAGCAACCACATCGGCAGTGACGATTTCCGTTGGAGTTTCACCGGACATCCCTGCGGTGGTAGATGCGACCCGTGACTTGGCAGGCAAATTCAACGCCTTCCTGGGAAATTTGGCTGCCAACCCCTCCCTTCTTTCCCCGGGGCTTGCTAGCCGGTTGCAGGGCGCGGCTGACGGATTGAAGTCGTCCCTTGAGTCACTCGGGCTTGCATCGGGCGCCAACGGTGCATTGCAGCTCAGCGAGGCGAAGCTCAGAGACGCGCTTGCGACGAACCCGACTGCGGTCGAGAATGTCCTCGGTGGGCCCGGTGGGTTCGCTTCCAAGATCGCTGCAATCACGCGGGCGGTTCAGGTGTCACCTGAAATTCTCACCACGCTTGCGCGGGGCCAGGACAACACGCCGTACTCAAGCTCGATAACTCAGGCAGACCGCCTGGAAACGCGCGGCGCGAAGCGGTTACTCGACTTCCAGGCTTGAATCTTGACGCTGGACTAACGCAAACGCGACCCGACGGGTATCCCGCCGGGTCGTCCCATTTCCCGGATAGCGACAATATGGCTCTCTCGGGGTGGCGGGTCATGGTCACCATCATTGACCATCACGATGCCACTAACGGGCTGATCACGCCGCCGAGCCTGGTGACTGCCCTTCTGGAGTTGCAATGAAGTACTACATCACCACCGCGATCGACTACCCGAATGCGGCGCCACACATCGGCCATTCCTACGAGAAGATTGCCGCTGATGTGATTGCCAGGTACCACCGGTTGCGCGGGGATGAGACCTTCTTCTGCATGGGTCTGGATGAGAACAGCCAGCACGTCCCTAAGGCCGCCGACGCCAATGCTATGGGCGTGCGCGAGTGGGTCGATCACATGGACGCCACGTTCCGTCGTACCTGGGCGAGTGTCGCGGTGTCGCCGGACCGGTTCATCCGTACGGCGGTTGACCAAGATCACGCAAGGGCGTCGCAGGAACTGTTCCGCCGGGCACTTGAGGCCGGCGATGTGTACAAGGGTCTCTACACCGGGTATTACTGCCATAACTGCAACACGTTTTACGAGGTAGCCGACCTGACGCCGACCGGTTGCTGCCCGAACCATCAGTCCATCACCGCCGAGTATCTGGAGGAGGAGAACTACTTCTTCGCCCTGTCGAGGTACACGGATCGTCTGCTCGCGCATCTCGACGCGCATCCCGACTTCATCGTCCCCCAAATATGGGCGAGCGAGATCAGGAGCCTCCTGCAGCGTGGACTTCGGGATTTTTCGGTATCACGCCCGGTGCGAAGTGCCCGCGTGGTCGACGGCAAGCCATGGGGGATTGCCGTCCCTGGCGACCCTGATCACGTCCTCTACGTGTGGTTCGATGCCCTGACGAATTACCTCACGGCGGCCGGCTTTCCGGATGACCCGGGCCGGGTTGAACATTGGTGGCCCGCTGATACCCATGTCATTGGCAAGGACATCACAAGGTTCCATTGCGTCTACTGGCCGGCCATGCTGATGGCGGCCGGTGTGCCGGTTCCCCGGCAGGTGGCTGTTCATGGGTTCATGACCCTGGAGGGGCAACGCATCTCCAAGACGACGGGAAACACGATCGATCCCGTGGAGCTGGTGGAGGAGTGGGGAGCGGATGCGATCCGCTACTACGTCCTCCGCGATGTGTCGTTCGACCGGGACGGCGACTTCAATCGCGCCAATCTCCGCACGCGGTACACCAGTGACTTGGCAAATGACCTCGGAAACCTACTCAACCGCACGGTGAGCATGATCGGCCGGTACCGTGGCGGTGTCGTTCCAACACCTTCAGGCCCGTCTGAGGCACGCGATGCTGATCTGCGAGACGTTGCGGTGCGTGCCGGTGCAGGCGCGCGAGCGTGTCTAGAGACCTGGGACTTCGATGGGGCACTCGATGCGGTGTGGGCGCTTGTCAAACGGGCCAACCAGTACGTTGACGAGAATCAGCCTTGGAAACTCGCCCGTGACGAAGCACAGGCTGCCAGACTGGACACGGTTCTTCACGGAACGGCTGAGGCCTTGCGCAACTTGTCAATCTGGTTGACGCCGTTCATGCCGTCGGCATGCGCGACGATGCAGGAGCAACTCGGCCTGCCCCCCCTGCGTCCCGGTGCTTGGACAGATAACGTGGAGTGGGGCGCATTTCCCGCCGAAGTGACCGTTGGAACGCCCACTCCACTGTTTCCCCGGAAGGATCTCGTTCCCGGTTCGTGAGGCGTGTTTTTCAGGACGGCCTAGTGACGCCATCGCGTTACTTCGGCCTGGTTGCGACCCTTGCGGCGACAGCAAGGGTCAACGGGTCTCGTTCCGGGAACGCAAGCCGATAGAGATCAGTGGATGCAGGTCCGCGAAGGCCTTCGCGCAGTGCGCGTAGCCATTGCCCAAGCGGCTCCGGAAGTTCATTCCCAATGAGGACGGGACACGCGTTGTGTGCCCACCCATCCGGGTGTGAGGGGTGAATCCCTATCTCGAAGCCTACTGGTGCGACGTTTCGGGCAATCGCGATGGCTTCGGGATTGAGCAGGGCAACGTCACATCGGTCATCGACGATGGCGGTGACGATTGATTCATCAGACGGGAACGCAACCCAACGGTTCGGGTCGCCAAGCGGGAGGTCACCGAACCTGACGGGGACGACAGATGTGATGTCGGGCACGATGTCCTTGATGACCATTGTGGTCGGCGCGCCGGCTGGTGGTGCGACGTGTCCAAAGACTGGCATCCGCTTGGCCCCGGTCCAGGACCCGTCACGGTTGATCGCTTCGTTCATCACAGACTGTCGGATCACAAGGGTCAGGGGTACCTCGTCCCCTACAGGGTCTCCAACGAGGCTTCCGGTCGGGGGCCAAGGTCTTGGCAAGTCGGCGTCAGACTGAACCCATTCGCGTGCGCGGTCTGGACGCGTGGCACCTTCGGGTATCACGGCGCCTTGGACTTCACGACGGGATGCGAGATCCATTACTTCCTTGATGGAGGCCACTTGCCTGAGTGCAACCGTCGGGCGCGTCGGAAGCGCTGATTGGCGATCCAGGAGCCGCGTAACGGCCTCAACGGGGCGCATCAAGAGAAAGATCGAGGCCATTGCGAGCGAGCGTCCAGTGATCGCGATGACGATGGGGCTAGGCGGACTCGCGCAGGAGGCGCTCGCCGCAGCGGTTGCCAACCCCGCCGCGAGAGCGGCCCGGCGCCCGACGCGTCGCACGGGAACCGGGGGTATACCGATGACTGACATTGGTCAGCGACCGGACGCTTTGCGTGCCACGGCGACGACCCGATCCACTTCGGCGGTGAAGGCCTTTGCGAACACTGGGTCGTCCACGATTATCAAGTTTTCGTCGTTGTCCGTCGAGGCGTTGTCGGAGAAGTTGAAGGACCCGAACGCTGTTGTCGTGCCGTCAATCACAAAAACCTTGTGGTGCATGACGTAACGGTTGCCATCCTGATAGACCTCGGCCCCCGCGTCTCTCAGATGAGCGTATTCCGCGAAACGGGTTTCCGACCCGGTCTTTTCAAAGACGCCCCGTACGGGGATGCCGGCACGTTTGCGCGAGATCAGCGCGGCACCCAAGCCATCGTGGGTGAACGAAAAGGCGAGGAAGTCAATCCGCGATGTCGAGGCGTTGATCCGACGGGTCAGGGGCTGCGACGGGTCGTTCTCAGAGGCAAAGTACGTCTCAATCGTCGAAGTTCCGATGGTGATTTGAGGGTTTGGAACGACTTTTGACTTCGTTGGCCCGAAGTGTTTCTTCACGAACATTTCCTCGAATTCGTGAGTGAAGTTCTCGGCGAGTTGTGCGTTCCTGAAGATCACGGCGTTGTTGTTCAGGCGGTAGGTATCCCCGTCGGTGAAATTCCATGACCCGGTGAGGACAATGGCCTCGTCGACGACCGCGAACTTGTGGTGCATGATGGCTCGTCGGTTGTCTTCGACGATTGTCACTTTCGCGCTTCGGACCGTTCTGAGGGCGGCCTGGACGTGTTCATCCTTGACGTTGGCAACAGTGTCTGAATCCGTCACCATCCGGACCCGAACTCCACGACCGGAGGCACGGGCCATTGCCTCGGCGACGTTCATCAGATCGAAGTCATAGGCCGCTATATCGACCGTTCGCTGTGCGCCGTCGATGAGGGACACGAGTCGGGTGTCAATGCCTCCGTGATGCGTCCCCGGCTGGTCGGTTTCTGCGGGGGTGGTGAACGCGATGTCGAACCACGGGCCAGAGGCGGCGGGGTCTGGCCGGGATGCCTCAGACCCACGCATCCGAGGCACGATGACCGCAATTACGATTGAGATGGTGATGAGCACGACCGCGAGATAGGTGAGTCGCCGACGCATGTCCATCACGGTCCAGTCAGTTGCATTCTGGTGTTGAGCGCCGAAAGCCAGTCATCCAGATCGGAAACTTCGGGGAACAGTACGGTACCGGCATGGTGTTGGAACGAAGGAGGCGCGATGGCATCTCCCGCCCAACCCTCGCAAAGGTCGCGGAGAAGCAGGCGTGCGTCGCCGGCAAGTTCGTCTGCAAGATCGTTCGGGCTACGGGACGGGCTTCCAATAGTTTGCCCGCTGAAGCATGCCTCGATGACGGCATCCGTGCGCGCAAGCATGTGGTCAAGAAAGATGCCCATGGTAGTTGCGTCCGCATTGGAGCGTGACTGCCATCCTTCATCACCGGCGATGCGTTCGCCTGCACGGTCCTGGAGGGCACGCAAGTCGGACCCATCATTCATCACGGTGTCTCCAGGCATGAACCGGGATGGCGACCGGTCCGTGATTTCGCGGAAGTGTGGCAGAATGGCGGCGCGCCCGGTTGGGCATCGCGGTTCCGATCCGGAAACGCGTGGTCAGGATCATTTGCACCGCGTGAAAGGGAGTTCCCATGACCGAAAATGTCGAGATCACGATTGAATATTGCACATCTTGAGGGTATGACAAGCGAGCCGCCGGTCTGGCGGCTGAGTTCAAGCAGGCGGGGATGCCAAACCCGGTTCGGCTGATCCCCGGTAGCGGTGGCGTGTTCGAGGTTCGACGCGGTTCCGAGGTTCTCTTTTCCAAGAAGCACAGTGGGCGCTTTCCCAACCCTGGTGAACTTTCCAGTCGGGTGTAGTTTCAAGACACTTGACTGAGGGGAGCGGTGTCCGGCACGCATCTTTGTTGTCGGATACCGTACTCACCGTCGCAGAACGGCCATAGCCAAGTGCAGTGTGCCCCATCAAGGCCATGCGCGCTTGCATTCAAGTGCAGGGACCGTGGTGGCGCCCGTGATCCGTACCGTTTCGACGTTGGAGGTTTGCGTGACTACGAGTGTTCCGGCCGAAGTCCGTCCAATCCGCCTCGCGCTGGTAGGCATTGCGCATGAGACGAACACGTTCTCGGACGTGCCCGCGCGATATGAGAGCTTTGAAGCTGACGGCATCCTGCGGGGAGATGAAATCCTTGCGGTCCATGCCACAGCCCAGACCACCGTCGCGGGTTTCCTTGAGGTCGGGAGCGAACCGGGGGTCACAGTTGTCCCGTTGCTATACACCACTACTGGACCTTGTGCCCAGATCACGTCGGACGCGTTCGGGCGGATTGTTGGAGAAATCATCGACCTGCTTCAGAAGCATGGGCCCTGGGATGGGGTCCTCCTTGCCCAGCATGGAGCAGCAGTTGCCGAGGGTTTCCCGGATGCAGATGGAGAGGTCGCGTCACGTGTGCGCGCCGTCGTCGGCCCGGACGTGCCTGTCGGCATGGCGTTGGACATGCACGGCAACATCACCCACAAGATGATCGATGCCACGACGATCACTACGATCTACCGGACAAACCCGCACATCGATTCCCGGGTACGGGCACGGGAGTGCGCCAACCTGATCCTTCGAACAATCCGGGGTGAAATCCGTCCGGTTCAGCACCTTGAGACACCACCAATGGTGATCAACATCATCAAGCAATACACCGGCGAGGAGCCGATGGCTTCAGTGGTTGCTGATGTTGATACCGTGGAAGGCTGGCCGGGGATGCTTTCTGCCAGTGCGGCCGAGGGGTACCCGTATGCCGACGTTGAGGAAATGGGAATGGCATTCCTGGCCATTTCCGATGGGGACCGCGAACTTGCGGAGCGTGGCTCGAAGTGGATGGCCGCTCGAGCTTGGGAGAACCGGGAGGCATTTGTCGGCGATGTCTATTCGCCTGAGGATGCCATCGCACATGCGGCGTCGGTTCCCGGACCGGTTGTGATCATGGATGTTGGCGACAACATCGGTGGTGGCGGACCGGCAGACTCGACGTTTTTGCTTGAGATTGCCCTGAAGCAAGGTGTGAAGAACTATCTCCAGACCTTGTATGACCCCGAGGCCGTCGCTGCATGCATGGAGGTCGGGCCTGGGGCGCAGGTGACCCTTTCGGTCGGTGGCAAGACAGATCGGCGCCACGGCAAACCCGTGCGGGTCACTGGGACGGTGCGTGCGATCACCGACGGGGTCTTTGAGGATTGGCGCCCCACGCACGGTGGCCAGCGCTTCTTCGATGGCGGAGCGACAGGTGTCCTCGAACTTGCAGGTGGCGTGACCCTCGTCCTCACGAGCCACCGGATCGGCAACACGAGCATCGAACAGATGTATTCGTGCGGGGTGCGTCCCGAACTGAAGCAGATCATCGTGGCGAAGGGAGTCGTTTCGCCGAGACCGGCTTACCAGCCAATCGCGTCGGAAGTGATCCTCGCGAACACCGCCGGTGTCACATCGGCGGACCTCAACTCATTTGTCTTTGCGCATCGTCGCCAGCCCCTTTTCCCATTTGAACGGGAAGTTTCGTACCGTGCTTGATCGCAAGTACCAAGGAATGGTCGTTTTTGGCGGGTCACTCAACCCGCCAGTAGCGAGCGTTCATGTTGACTTCGGCGTCCCGGCAGAATCGAAGCACGTCGCCACGAAGGGCGCCATACCCTTCAATCAGTGAATCCCTTATTAATGTGCGCTGGCCGGGTCGGTGAATGATTTCCAGGACCCGCTCCCCGGCAAGCATCCCAACGGGGAGGAAAGGTCCCACCAGCAGGCCTTGGTCATGGAGGCCTAATGCAGGGCCACGAAACTCGCGAATACCGGCGACGTCAGCCCAACGGATTTCCCGGGCCACGCCGTCAACCTCAAGTTCCATGCCGACGGTGTTCAGCCTGCATCGTGAACGTCCCCAGCGCAGGTAGAGGTTTGCACCGGTGACGGCGCAGACGATGGCAACCGATATCCAGAGGATTGGTGTGAAAGTCGCCCCATCCTGATAGCGATTGAAGGCATCCCACACTAGGGCGATGGCATCAAACGTCAGCAGCGCGACATACCAATTGACCGACGAAGACGCGCGAAACTGGCGTTCCATCACGCCGGACCCTTGACTGGCTCTTTGGTGCCGGCGGGTCGATCAGACTTAAGGTCGTCCCTCGCCCGGTCTGAAATCCGGCGGAGGCGCGCGAAGGCATAAATACCTGTGTCATGACCGTCGGACCATGTTGGTCGCACAGCGTAATGACCGACAACCTGGATGCCTGCAAGCACGTACTGTTCCGGGGCCAATTCGGTTAGGAACTGAAGTTGCCCGGGGATGCCCATTTCGCCGGCACAGTGGGCGCACGGACATTCCCACCTGAGGAACTCATAGCGATAGACGCTGGTGATCCCGTCAGCCCAGTCAATCTCCAGACGGGCGTTCGAGTTGTCGTAGCGAATATCGATCGGTTCCGTGGGGTCGTTCGATGCACCGACCATTCCGGTTCAGTCCTCTGGGGCTAGTTCATTGGTCCATAGGTGGATTTGAAAGGCGTGTACGCGATGATCGCCCATCCGGAGCGGGCCACGTGAATGCGCTCATCGTGACCTTCGTGACCAGATTACGCCCACGGTGATTATAGGCCGCAGCATATACCTTTTGTATCCCTGATGCGATTGGATCGTACCTGCGTTGGGTGGGCCTTGATGTCAGGCGACCTGTGTTTATTCGCGCGAATGGTCGCGGAAAAGCCTGAAGAAGAGCACGGCACTAATGGTGTAGAGTGCGCCAGCGATCATGTAGGTGTAGTCTCGGTGGCCGGATTGGACCATCTGGCCTCCGACGCGGACGCTGAAGAATGCGATTGCGTAGCCGAAGAGAAGGACGGCGGCACTGACCGTCGCCCTGGATCCCGGTGGCAGGCGGTCCATCATGAAGTTGTCGCGCAGTGGGACGGTCATCTCCATCAGCGTGCCACGGATCAGGAATATCCCGGAAGCGACGCCCAGGTTAGGAGCGAACCCGAGCCCGAGCAGCATCGGGACCGAGGCCAGCTGCGAAAGTGCAATCGTTGCAACTGGCCCGAACCTCGCGGCTACGGGTGCGATTGCAAGCATCGCGATCACTTCGATCGACCGTTCAACGACGCGAAGCGTCCCGAACCAGGCCTCCGACGCCCCGAGTTCGCGAACGAAGTACACGCTGAAGAACGGTACGATCAGGTTTCCCCCGAGGCGGATCAGTCCATCTGTCAGCACAAAGCGGGCGAGCGTACGACGCACGATGGGATCGCGAATGACTGAAGCCCACGAAACCTTGTCGAGGGCGATTGGGATGCCTGCCATTCGCGATTCAGGCTCGTGATCCGATCCCATGTCATCGTTCCCGCGCGATCCTGATCCGTTTGGCCTCGCGCGCCAAATGAAGGGGACGCCGATTGCCGAGCACGCGATGCCGAATGCAAGCGATAGGCGGTAGATGCCTGGTTGGGATGTCCCTGGGAACGCGTCCCTGAGTATCGCCGGCAGGAACCCTCCCAGGATGCTTCCGATGGCTGTACTTACTACATAGCTCGCACCTGCGATCCCGAACAAGTACGGGCGGTTCGATGGTTCGGAGTGGCTGGCAAGAAACGGCGGAACGGCCAGATAGACCGTCACCGCCCCGAGCCCCCCCAGAAAGGTCCCGACTGGCAGGAAGAGGTCGAGCCCGGGTACGAGCACTATGAGAAGGCCAGATCCCGCGACGACCGTTCCGAGCATCAACGCGACCCAGGAACTCCATCGGTCCGCAATTTGGGCGCCGACGAGTGCGCCCGTTGCAGCTCCAAGTGACCCGAGGCTAAGCAACCTTCCGAGGTAACCCTCTGCATTGCCGAGGGACAGGATGTAGAGGTTCAGCAAGACGCTCGAGACGCCGGCATTGATCCCGCCAAGTGACGACGCGATAAGGAAGTTCTGCGAGACTGGTGAAAATGAGCGCACCTCCCTGGCATAGGTTTGTGCGGTCTCACGGAGGCGGGAGCGGGCTTCTACCGGAAACCGAATAGTCATTCCCCGTCCCCTCCGGTGATTATGTTCACCGGGCCGGGCTAGCCCCGTTCGGTCCTGCGTGCAACCGCGAGACCCAAGGGCGACGGATCAATGACATCGCTGCTGTCCGAGATTCGTGCCGACCGTGACCAAATGGGGTACGCCGCTAGCGCGACACCTACCCAGGTTATCGCGGCTGTCACGGCAGCTGAAAGTGCGAATCCCTCGAGGACTGCAGGGTTCATTTCGGATGTCACCGCCCCTCCTATGACACCGGACAGGCCAATCGTGGCGACCGCAACGCCGAGCGTGTGGCCGTACTGCCTGGTGGTCTCGAGCATTCCCGACGCAAACCCTCGGTATTCCGGCGAAAGGGCGCTCATGATGCGGGTGTTGTTCGTCGTGAGGAAGATCCCGGAGCCAAAGCCCATGATCACGATCAGGATGAATAGCGTCACGATGTCCATGCCACTTGGGTCGAGCCCAAGGATTGTGAGACCTCCTGCCACGCAACTCAGACCGACGACGCACAGCCATGGCGAACGGGTGCGGTCATACAACCAGCCTCCGATGAGGGTCATCGCAACGGTGACGGCCTGCATGGTTGCCACAAGCCCGGCTGTCGTCACGGCCGACATGCCCAGACCCCTCTGCATGAGGAATGGCATGCTGAAGATGGTCATCATCATGGTCATGTGGAGGACACCGTTCGCCACCATCGCGGTCGAGAACCGGATGTTGCGGAACTGGCTGAACCGTATGAGGGGCTCCGGCACCCGCTGTTCGATCAACACGAACATCAGGAATAGGGCCGCGGTGACCCCGTGCATCGGCAGGTGCCATCGCCACCCGTCGGCAAAAGTTTCCGGGCCGTCATGGAAGTGGTTGAGTGACAGCGACGCCACGATCAATGTGAGCAGGAGGAGGATCGCCCCCGGCCAGTCGGTCCGGTTGCGGCGGGGCGTCGCGCCAGCCGGTTCGGGAATTGGTGAAACAACTGTCGGCAACGCGACAGCGATTGCGATGCATCCGGCCCCCGCCGCGGTTGCGAACGCCCACCGCCATGTCAGCGGTGAGACAAAGAGGGGCCCCAATGCCGTTCCAGCCATCGACCCCAGGGAAGATGCCATGGTCGCAATCCCAACACCCCGACCACGCTGGTTGGACGCAACCGTTGCCGTGATGATCGGGTAACAGTTTGCTGAGACAAGGGCTGCGCCGACACCTTGCACTGCGCGGGCAATCAACAGCAGGTACCAGTGTGGTGCGAGTGACCCGGCGATTGCGGCGCACGTCGAGAGCACCAGGCCCCAGAAGAAGATCCGTGTGTGACCGAACTGGTCGCCTAGTCGACCGGACGGCAGCAGACATGCTGTCAACGGCACCAGATAAGCCGTCATGATCCAACTCGCCTCGGCGAGGTCAATCCCGAGTTCCGCCGCCAACGTCGGCAGCACGATCGAAATTGGGGATACCGCGAACATGATCAGGAAGGTTCCCGCGATGACCGCAACGACGGTCCTGGTCCCTGCCCCCGGTGTTGTCATGTAGGTCTCACTCGCGGATTGTAGCCCGGTCTTTTCTGCGCTCATCCTGGGCGTGGTGCGGATACCATCGCGCCGTGAAGACCGATCCCGAATCCCGTTTGGCTGAAGATGACATTGGTTCGTCGAGCCCTAGTATGGTTGGTGGCGAGGGCAGATTATCCGAGGTCGGGTCTGGCACGCAGACCGTGGTCCCCGCGATCACGTCCCGGGTCGTTTCGTGGATGGTGCTGCCGACGTTCATGTTTGCCCATCTCGCGCATCACGTCGGGACCGGTGGACTGCAACCGCTGCTTCCGCTATTGCGGGAAGATTTCAACCTTGACTACACGCAGGCAGGGCTCCTGCTTTCGGCGCAAGGGCTAGCGCTTGGGTTGGCTCAGTTGCCGGTGTCGGCGCTCGCAGACCACATGAGCAAACGTCTCGTGATCGCAGTGGGTCTGATTGGTGCTGGACTGCTTTGCGTTGCCATCTCCCTTACCCAGGATTTCTGGTCACTGGTCGGCTGTCTCGTCCTGATGGGCATCCTTGCGTCGACCTACCATGCGCCTGCGTCGACGTACCTGTCGGCGACCTTTGTCTCCGCAGCCCGTGGAAGGGCACTTGGCACACACGTCATCGGGGGGTCGTTGGCGTTCTTGCTCACTCCCGTGTTGGCGATCGCGGTTGCCCGCTATTCCGGGAGCTGGCGCTATTCGTTCGTGGCCTTGAGTGTGGCGCCGCTGGTCGCGGGCGTGATGATGCTGATCACGACCGCGCGTGTCGCCACGACTGAGCGACCGCCGACGGAACAGGAACGCGCTGATCAGGGGAGTGCGCTCGCGTCGCTCCGTGGGATCGGGCCGTTGGTGTTCGTGGCGCTTGGCGAACAGCTCTTGACGGCGTCGATGTTCGCCTACATCCCATTCTTCCTTGTCGATCAGCATCACGTCCCAAGTGACCTTGCAGGACTGTCGATTTCACTTCTCGCCGGGATTGGGATCATCTCCGCCCCGGTTGGTGGTGCACTTTCTGACCGGTTCGGGCGGGCACCTGTGCTTATTGCCGTGACCGCGTCGGTCGGTCCGCTTATCCTGGCGTTGACGTACGTTCCATACGGGGTCGGGATGATCGTGGTGCTCCTGTTGTATGGGCTTTCGATGAATACCCGTCTGCCGGTGCTGGAATCCCTGTTTGCAGACGCGATTCCTGCCCATCGTCGATCAACAGTGCTTGGTATGTACTATTTCATAGGCCAGGAGAGTTCCGGCTTGACGACGCCGTTGGTGGGGCGGTTGATTGACGCCACCGACCCAGTCACCGCTTTCACGATGCTCGGGGTTGTGGGCACGCTTCTTTCGCTCGTGCTGGTCCGCTACCGGGGCACCTTGATGCGCCCCCGTGGTGCCCTCGCCGGTGCAGTTCTGGTTCCGTAGGCTGATGGGGCAACCTCGGATGCCCGCATAATTGACTCATGAACGTTCCACTCAGGCTGCTGCTTCGGGGTCTTGCCTTGCGCTGCCCCCGCTGTGGGCGCGGGCACATCAGTGCGACCTGGTTCACCCTTGTCGGGTCGTGTCCCGCTTGTCACGCCCCAATCGAGACGCGAACAGGTGAAGTGTCTGGCGGAATGGCGATCAACCTAGTGGCGACCACGATTCTCGCAACAATCGGGATTTGGTGGGGTGCAGTATTTGAGCGGGCGCCAATCCTGCCGCTCGTCGTCGGGCTCGTGGTTGGTGGGGTGCTCTTTTCGCTCGTGTTTCACCGGCACGCGTGCGGCCTCTGGGTTGGCGCGCTGTACCTGACCGAGGATATTGGTGAGGCCCCAAGTGGCGCTCAGGCAGGTCTTGCACCAGCGGTCAGGGGGGTGGCAACTACTACCGCGGGAAGTGTCAGATCTGGAGACCGTCGGATCATTCGGGTGAGGACCGCGGCCACTATGCAGAGGGCGCCGGACATCCAGAACGCCGATTCGTAGTCTCCGTACGCGACGCGCAATGCCCCAGCGAGGTAGGCAATCGCTGCGGCACCGAGTTGGTGTGACGCCAGAACCCACGCGAAGACCGTGCCAACCCGGGCTCGGCCAAAGTGGTCTGCTGCCAACCGGATCGTAGGGGGGACGGTTGCGACCCAGTCGAGGCCGTAGAAGACAATGAAGGCGCCAAGTCCAAATGTCCCGGCATCGTATGCCATAGGCAGGAGGATCAGAGAAATGCCCCTGAGACCGTAGTACCACGTAAGCAGGGTCCGGCTTTGGAACCTGTCGGTAAGCCATCCCGATCCGGTCGTCCCGATCAAGTCAAAGATTCCGATAAAGGCGAGCATGCTCGCCGCGGTGACTTCCTGGATGCCGTGGTCGTGCGAGGCCGAAATGAGGTGCGTGCCGATTAGCCCGTTTGTACTGGCACCGCAGATGAAAAAGGTCGAGGCCAGAAGCCAGAACGTCGGGTAGCGCGCAACATCCACAAGGGTCGCGATGGCACCGGAGAATGGATTACCGGCTGGTCGAGGCCTGGCAGCAGGAACGTCGGCTTCGCTGGATCCGTAGGCAGTCGACCCGACATCGCTCGGCCAGTCACGCAGGAAGCGCCACGTTAGTGGGGCGACGAGCGCGATGACCGCCGCGCAGATGCCTGTCGCGGTACGCCAGCCCCAAATGTGTGTCACTGCGGCGAGCACGGGCAGGAAGACAAGCTGTCCGGCGGCCGAATTCGCCGAGAACACGCCTGTCACGACACCCCGGCGTGCAACGAACCACCGGCTTGCCACCACGGCTCCGAGCCATCCGGCCATCATCCCCGCGGAAATGCCGACAAGCCCACCCCAGAGAACCACCAAGTGCCATGGTTGAGAAATCCATGGGGTGATGACGAGCCCGACCAAGATCACCAAGAGGGCGCCTGTTGTCGTCTGACGGATGCCGACGCGCTCGGCAATTGATGCGCCGAACGGTCCGACCATGCCGTAGAGGAAGAGGTTGACCGATGCGGCCATGGAGATCGTCGCACGGTCCCACCCGAACTCGGTCTCGAACGGCAGCATGAGTACGCCAGGAATGGACCTGATTCCGGCGGAAACGACGAGGATGAGGAGGGTGACTGCGGCAACGACCCACGAGTAATGGATGGGTGAAGCTGTGCGTGTCATGAAGGGGATATCCGGAAAATCCGTACGGTCAAGGACCCTAGGGCAGCAGCCACGTCGGGCAGACGAATACGTTCTGCCACGTGTCAGTCGCGCTCGCCAGGCCAGCGTCTGGCGGATGACACGGAGCGAGCACGCTGGTCAGGACTACTAACCCGATCCAAATCGCTCGTCTCCGCACCAGGAGACTAACGCGACTAGAACCCCACGCGAAGGTGCCGGTTTTCCGAATTGGCACCTGCTCACCTCGGTCTGAGGGAGGTGACTGATTGTAGGCGAGTGGTGTTGAGACGTAGGACATCAGCGGTCTCAGTGCCCTTTGGTACCCGTAGTGACGATATTCAGGAGGCGCCCCGTCACGTAATGGTAGCGACATCCATCAGGATCTGGAACTAGCTCCTGGATGCGGGGGCGAGCGAGGGCCTGGGAGCGGACATCGCTTTCCTCGGTCCCGACCGGGACATCAAACCGATCACGGACCTTGCCGTTCACTTGGATGACAACCGTTGAGGTCTCGTCCTGCGCAAGCGCGTCCTCCCATGATGGCCAATCCTGCTGATGGATGCTTCCGGGTCCGGTTGCGTCAAATGGGTCCCCAGCAGCGCCACTGGCGAAGGACGTCCTTGGCGCCCGTCCGAACCCCCCGGTGTGCTGCCACAGGGACTCGGTCATGAATGGCGAGGCGGGGGCGAGCAACCTGACAAGCGTTTCAATCGCCTCGGCAAACTCCGGCGTCCGCCAGGAATTGCCGCGGAAGCGTTCACCCAGGGCATTCGCGAACTCCATGAGCGCGGCCACCATCGTATTGAACCGGAAGCGTTCGAGATCGCGTGTCACCCGAGCGACAGTCTTGTGTCGCAAGCGACGGATTGCGTCGTCTGAGGTGTCGTAGGTGATCGTGGCGTCTGACTGATGTGCCAGATCCCACTTGATCACAAGGTCCCAGACGCGACCAAGGAAGCGTCGGGCGCCGTTGATGCCTTCCTCGCTCCATTCGACTTCCTGATCGAAAGGCGCCATGAACAACTCGTAGAGCCGGAGGCTATCGGCGCCGTACTTCCCGACCATCTCGTCCGGGGTGATCACGTTCCGGAGCGACTTCGACATCTTTGCGGCACGGAAGATCACTTCCTCAGGAGGCAGGGTGGACGCCTCGGCGGATGTGATGGGCACCCAACCCTCGGTGGCGTTCGGATCTGATGAGCGTCGATGCGGTGTGCGCACGACGAGCATGCCTTGGTTCTTCAGGCGCGCGAACGGTTCGGCGAACGGTAGGAGACCGGCATCATGGAGGACATGGGTCCAGAACCGGGCATACAAAAGATGGAGGACGGCGTGTTCGGCGCCACCGACATACTGGTCTACGGGCAACCACGTTGCCACGTCTTCGGGACGGAACGGACCTTCGTGGTAGCCCGGACTTGCGAATCGCAGGAAATACCACGACGAGCAGGCAAAGCCACCCATGGTGTCGGTCTCGCGCCGGGCCTCGGCGCCGCAGGTCGGGCAGGTTGTTCGAACCCAGTTGGCATCGCGCGCCAGAGGTGACCGGCCCGTGCCGTCTGGCATGAAGTCGACCATTGCGGGCAGCTCAACCGGAAGTTGATCCTCGGGAACCGGCACCTCTCCGCATTCGCTGCAGTGGATGATCGGGATTGGGGCGCCCCAATACCGTTGTCGGGAGATCAGCCAGTCCCGCATTCGGTAATTGATGACCCGACGGCCAACCTGTCGCCTCTCGACGTCCTCGGCAATGGCATTGATTGCGTGGCTGTCACCTGCCTCGCTCACAAGTGCGTCGACAGTGGCGACCTCGAAACCCCATTTGACGGACAGTTCCGTGCGTTCAGTCCCGCCGAGTTTGAGCCATTCGCCAGGGGAGAGCATCCCGTTGAATCCGGGAGAATTGACCATGATGCCGGGCGCGGTATACGCGTCGGTCAGGTCGGCGCCGGTTCGGGTGTCGTCCCAGTCGAGCGGGCGCACGACCATTTTGATCGGCAGGTCGTACTTGCGGGCGAAGGCGAAGTCGCGCGAGTCGTGCGCCGGAACGCCCATGACAATGCCCGTGCCGTACGTTGCCAACACGTAATCGGCAATCCAGACCTGGACCCTGTCACCGTTCAACGGGTTGACGGCGTACGTTCCCGTGAAGACGCCGGTCTTCTCTCGATCAGTTGACATGCGATCGATTTCGCTCGTCTTCTTCGAGGCTTCGATATACGTAGCGACCGCGGTGGCATGTTCGGGGGTAACCAGGTCTGAGACGATCGGGTGTTCTGGAGCGATCACCATGAACGTCACCCCGAACAGGGTGTCAGGATGGGTGGTGAAGATTGGCAAGGGATGCCCGGATTCGCTTTGGAACTCGACTTGGACGCCAGCACTCCGACCGATCCAGTTCGCCTGCATCGCCTTGATGCGGTCCGGCCATTCAATGGTGTCAAGGCCTTGGAGGAGTTGGTCGGCGTATGCGGTGATGCGGAAGTACCACGCCGGGATCTGGCGCTTGGTGAGCCCCGAGTGGCCTCGCCAACAGACCCCGTCCTGAGCCTCCTGGTTGGACAGGGTGGTCTGGCAGCTTGGGCACCACCATTGCCAGTTCATGTCGCGATACGCGAGCCCGCGCTTGTGCAGGAGCAGGAAGAGCCATTGGGTCCAGCGGTAGTAGTCCGGGCTTGAAGAATCCAGTTCGCGGGACCAGTCAAATGAGATGCCGATCAGATCGAACTGGCGACGGTAATTGGCGGCGTTTCGATCGGTGGTGACGCGGGGGTGAACTCCCTGGGAGACTGCGAATTGTTCGGCCGGTTCGCCAAACGCGTCCCAACCCATTGGGTGCAGCACGTTGTAGCCGCGCGCACGCAGGAACCGGCTCAGGGTGTCGGTGGGGACATAGTTGCGGCAATGGCCAACCGAGAGACCGTCCCCTGATGGGTACGGGAAGAAGTCCAGGCAGTAGTACTTGGGACGGGTTGGATGAGCATGGCTCGCATAAAGATCCTGGGCTTGCCAACGGGCCTGCCAACCTGGCTCGATGGCCAACGGGTCATAGGTCGCCAGGGGATCTAGGTCCCTCCCGCGCGCAACATTGCCAGTATCGGTAGCGGTCATGGTCCGATGATCTCCCGTCGCTTCGCTCGCCCCACCCAGTCATCCGATCTTCTTCGTGATGCCCCGCATGGCGCACGCCCGTCTCCGAGGGCGAGAAGATTGGGCATTCTAACGAAAGGTGGGGTAGTTACCGCTTGGTCGGAGTGTTGGTCGGTTCGATCGGAAGCGGTGTGGGCACCGGCGTATTGAGGATTGAACCAGTCGGGACGATCGCGCCAAGATCCCTCAATCCCGCCCGGGCATCCAAGTTGCCGGGATCGATCGCAAGGACTTCTCGGTACCGGTCGATCGCCCACTCTCTCTGGCCGGCGGCGCGGAACGCATTTGCTGCGCCGAGATAGTCAATGATTTGTCGTGTCCGACGGCCCTCGACCTTTGCGCGTTCAGGGTCGGGGATAGCGGTTGGGGTGAACGTCGGCACCACACGTGCCAACGGCCGGATTTCCGAGAAGTACCCGTCCCACGCGGCGACAACGCCGAAGCCGATCAGGACCACGAGGACGATCCCGGCGAGCGATTCACCAATCGCAGTCGACACGTCTTCTTTCATAGCCTTGAATACTTGGTCGGCACTGCGGTGGCTCGCTTTGAACGCCCAGGTCTTTGACCCAGCGCATCCACGACTGTCGATCGGATCGGCTTCGTTTGAGATGGGTTTCCTCGATCATATCCGCGAGAGACGCACGCCATCGCCTCGTCGCTGGCATCGTTCTGCCATTGGGAACGAGATGATGCCGGCAACGACCAGTACTGGAATAGCGACTGTGGGGCAGGAAGGCCTGCTTAGGGAAACCGTAGTTTCGGCGCCGGGCGACACCATCGTCGCAGTTGCGACCCCTCATGGCGAGGGCGCCATCGCAGTTGTGAGAGTGAGTGGGCCGGACGTGTCCACAATCATCAGGCGCGTTATCCGATGGGTCGGGACGCGCAAGCTGGTGTCGCGGCGGGTTGCCCTGGCTTGGGTAATCGACGCTAATACTGGAGAGAAGATCGACCAGGTAATGGCGGTCTACATGGCCGGTCCCAGTACGTATACCGGTGAGCCGACCCTCGAGATCATGTGCCATGGAGGCCTCGCGTCTACGGAAGCGGTGCTTTCGGCCGTGATCAGTGCCGGGGCAAGACCGGCCAACCGAGGTGAGTTCACGTTGCGCGCGTTTCTTAGCGGACGCATTGATCTCACGCAGGCCGAGGCCGTCCTCGACGCGGTCCGTGCCCCGACCCGCGCAGGTGTCGAGGTGGCCGTCGACCATCTGGCCGGTTCGCTGGCACGCGCCATCGGATTGATCAGGGATAACCTGATTGCGGTTGATGCGGAACTTGAGGCCACATTTGATTTTTCTGACGATGATGTTCCGTCCATTGACAGAACGGTCCTGCGAGCGCGCGTCGACGCGTTGAGGCAACAGGTTGACGCGCTGGTGCGTTCCGCACGGGCGGGTCGCATCAGGCGCCACGGCTGGCGTGTCGCAATCGTCGGGTCGCCAAATGCTGGCAAAAGCAGCCTTTTCAATGCCCTGCTGGATAGGCCCCGGGCAATCGTCACTGACGAACCCGGGACCACACGCGACACGCTTGAAGAGACCCTTGACCTTGACGGAATGGCAGTGATCCTGACTGATACCGCTGGATGGCCAGTTGATGCACTGAGGGAATTGGGAATCGTCGAGCGGATTGGTGTTGATCGCAGTCACGACGTTGTCAAAGGAGCCGATGCGGTCATTCACGTTGTCGACGGGTCGGACTGGTCCGGCGTCGGGTTCGACACACACCGGGGGCTCATTTCCTCCCTTGCCTCAGGCGCGACACAGGTCGTCGCAATTACAAAGGCTGACCTGGGAGCAGATCCGGCGCTCCGCGCACACATGACCACGTACTTGGGAAGCACCGTGGCCGTATCTGCGATGACCGGTGAGGGCATCGACACACTCCGTCGCACCTTGGGTGAATTGGCCCTGGAGGCAACAAAAACCGGCGGTGGGAGCAGTCCAGCCTCGTCGGTGGTAGTTACAAACCCTCGGCACATCGCGCTGCTTG
>DDYL01000097.1:34625-39861 GCA_002347925.1 Chloroflexi bacterium UBA2235
AATTTTCAGCACATTCTGCATAGGAAAGTGATCGCAGCGGAGGGTGATGAACCTGGTGCGGTGAACCGGTCATCGCCGCTCATTGTCCATTGTCGGCGGGGGGTGAATTGCGATACCATGACCATCATAAATGCGCGCGGGCCTGATGAATCTCTGTCATCCGCGCACTGATCCGACGTTCTCCCGCGCGCCGGCCGGGGCGGGTGCGGGCCACGGAAACGGTTCGATTGTGTCCAACATGCGGTTCGGCACCACTTCAGGCGCAGGACCATCCCTGAAACGTTCGGGGGAGCTGGAAAGATGATCGTCCACGTTCGCCGTCGTTGGTCGCGTCAGCAAGTCACCCGGTTGGAGGCTTTACCTTGACCACCGACCGTCCTCGAGGCAATCCGGGCGCGTCACGTTCACCACGTGATTCGGGCAGCCGCCCGCCCTCGGGTCGAAGCCCGATGCCATCAGCGTCTGGACAAGATGACAGTGGCTCTCTCGGAACGCTCGGCGTGCTCCTACAGCGCGCACAGGCGGCTCAACGAGCCCAGCAAGACCAGGCCAAGGACACGGAGGCCGCACCGGTTGAAGCTGAAGTCGTCGAGACCGATCGACGCCAATGCGCCGATTGCTGGCATGCGATTGCGTTCAAGCGTGACGGTGTATCGCTCGCCAGATGCGACAAGAACCTTTGGGTGAAACCGACGATCACGGCGGTGGAACTCAATGCGCATGCGGTTCGGCGCTGGTACATCGACTGCCCGGAGTATGACGACAGCGAGTAGGCCCAGGGCTGACCTCGCTGTTCGAATGTGACCAAACCAGTCGTCACAGTTTGCGTGACTGCGTCAGTCGCATGGGCTTGCCCAAACCTCAAGTGGCATGAACATATCTGTAGCCGGAGGGTAGAACGATGGCCGAGATGACCAGGCAAGGTCACACGCAACCGGGGCTGAGTGCCCTTGTCCAGGCAATGGCGCCGTCACCGACAATCGCTGCGAGTGCGCGTGCCAAGGCGCTAGCTCGGCAGGGGAAGCCTGTCCTGGAACTGACGGTTGGTGAACCTGACTTCGATACTCCGGAGCACGTCAAGGAAGCGGCGTATCGTGCAATCCGCGACGGCAAGACGAAATACACGCCGTCTGGTGGGATCATCGAACTCAAGGAAGCGGTCGCGCACAAGTTGCATCGTGAGAATGGGGTGCAGTACGACCCGGCTTCTGAAGTCTGCATCTGCATTGGTGGAAAGCAGGCCCTCTACAACCTCATGGTTGCCCTCCTCAACCCGGGCGACGAGGTCCTTGTCCCTGTCCCCACATGGGCCACGTTTTCCGATCAAGTTGCCCTTGTGGGGGGTGTGCCGGTCCATGTACCCCTCGGTCCAGACCACAAGTTGCGGATGTCCGACCTCGTAGGGCATGTCACGCCGCGCACGCGTGCGGTGATCGTCAATAGCCCGTCGAACCCGACGGGTGTGGTGATGGATCCCGAGGAAGTCCGCGCGGTTACCCGGTTTGCAATCGAACACGGCATCTATGTGATCACTGATGACACATATGAGCACTTCCTGTACGACGGCGCGGTGCACCAGTTCGCAGCCGCGGACGTGCCGGGTGCGCGCGACTGGGTCCTTGCAGTCAATACCGTTTCCAAGACCTATGCGATGACCGGCTGGCGGATCGGCTTCGTAGCTGGTCCCAAGACAATCATCAAGGCCGTGGACTCGCTGATGACCCAGACGACTTCAAACCCGTGCAGCATTGCGCAGTGGGCTGCGGTCGAGGCACTCAACGGATCGCAGGACTGCGTCCATGACATGGTTGCCGAGTTCGACGCGCGTCGGAAGATGTTTGTCACCGGACTTCGAAACGCGGGATATGAATGCCCGATGCCTGAGGGTGCGTTCTACGCCTATCCCCGAATACCCGCGGGTACGGCCGGTGAACCGGGCGACTCGAATGCGTACGCGTTGCGATTGCTCGACGAGGCATACATCTCGTGCGTTGCTGGGGCGGCGTTCTTCGATGGCTCCGGCACGCTCCGGATGAGTTACGCCGCCTCACGCGCCGTACTGCAAGAGGTACTTGATCGCCTCGCCACCTTTGGACGGTAAATGAGACGCCGCCCGTATACATTTGAGGGTGGCGATCATCCGTTGCGAAATCTGCACTGGCGCAGGGCAGGCGTGGTGGTCCAGTTATCGCTCGGGAGTGAGTCCCGTGAGTGGGCTTTCCAACAGTGACGACCACACCTGTAACCCTTGACGCAGACTCGGGGCCGGCCATATTTCCCCGGTCGTCCTTCCCGAGTGCCCGGAAGTTCGTCCGGTTGCTGCTGGCTTCGTGGCAGGACGCGCTCCAGTACCGGCTTGAAGGGGCGGTCTGGTTCCTGTACGACCTGCTGCCACCAATGGGAATGCTGTTGCTGTGGCTTGGGGCATATCGGCCCGGGGACACCGTTGCGGGGTACGACGTCGCTGGGATGGTCCAGTATTACCTGGGGGTCATCGCGCTTCGGACGCTACTGAACCCGCATCCCGAATGGGATATTGCCGAGAAGATTGCCAAGGGCACGTACGGTCAGATTCTTCTTCGGCCGATGTCCATTGTTGGCTACCACCTTGCGGGGGAGGTTGCTTGGAAGGTGGTGCGCCTTTTCTGGCTTCTGCCTTCGATGGGCATCTGCATCGCGATGTTCTGGGAGTACCTACAGGCTCCCGTGGTCCCTCCGCTGCATTGGTTGGCATTCGTGCTGTCAATCCCGCTCGGCTATCTCACGGCCTTCTTCCTGAAGATGACAATGGGCTACGTGGCGTTCTGGGCAACGAACACCGAGGGCATCTTCGTATTCATGATTTCGCTTGAAATGGTTTTCACGGGAAACTTCCTGCCCCTACAAGCGATGCCGGACTGGGTACGGATGATTGGTGACTGGTTGCCCTACCGGTATTTTTACTTCTTTTCCACCCAAATCCTGCGCGGGACATTCACGGAGGTCGAGCTGGCAAGCGGTCTGTTGACGCAGCTTGCCTGGGTGATTGGCGGCTACTTCATGATGCGTGTTGTCCGAACCGCGGGGATCAGGCGGTACGCCGCCTTCGGTGGATAGCGTGGCGAGCGTTGGCTCCGCGGTCGCTCCCGCAACCACCGTCTGGCATCAGTTCCGTAGGTACCTTCGCCTCTATGGGGCAGTTGCCCGCTACTGCCTTGCCAGAGACCTTGAATACCGCACCAACATGGTGTTCAACCTCTTTCGCGAGGGGTTCTATGCCGGCCTCCAAGTCATGTTCGTGAACCTGATCTACCTGAACGTCAAGTCCGTCGGTGACTGGTCGTCGGACCAGATGCTGGTATTGATGGGGTCCTACACGATCGTCACCAATCTGACGTATTGCCTGTTCTGGGAGACGATGACGGGATTGTCAAGTTTGGTGAATACGGGTGAACTCGACCTCGTGCTCACGAAACCGGTCAATGGACAATTCCTGGTGTCGGTACGTCGGATCGCATTCATGAACCTGGCCCCGGTGACGTTCGGCTTCGTGATCGTTTCCTACGGGATATCGCGCCTCGGAGTTCAACCGGGACTGGCTGACATCCTGGGATATCTGGTTCTCTGCGGATGCGGTGTTGCACTCTGTTATGCGATGTGGTTCTCAAGCGTCCTGTTGGTCTTCTGGACGGGTCGGATGCAGAACATTGCGGCGGTCTTCGAACCTGTCGTGTCGATGGCGCGAGTTCCTACGGACGTTCTAAGAGGACCGATTCGCCTGGCATTCACGTTCGTGATCCCACTGGCCTTCGCAGGGACGGTTCCAGCCCGGGCACTTCTGGGCGTGGGTGAGACGTGGCATCTGCCATTTGCCATCGTGGCGGCGATTGGCGCCGTTTTCGCGTCAAACAGACTCTGGAACCGTGCGCTGCGTGAGTATTCGAGTGCGAGTTCTTGATATGCTGGAGTTCGTGGCCCATTGGTTTGGCCATCTCCTGTCGCCGGACATTGTGGTACCGTCAAGATCAATCCGATGAGTGATACGACCGCGGCGATTTCGCTGCGACCAACGACTGCGACCTCGAAGTGGGCGGGAGCAACCTGCCCCAAGTGCAGCAAGGGAATTTCTGCGGGCGATCAGGCAGTGCTGTGCCCGAAGTGCTACATCCCTCACCATGCTCAGTGCTGGCGTGATGGCGGAAACGCGTGCGCGAACGACCAGACACCGGCGCGAATCCTTGAGCCACGCGGACGCGCCGGTGCACCGGCTGGTGAGCCTGCTGCCGCTGCTCCGCCTGTGGCCACACCTGTGCCAGCTGCCGCCGCTGTAACGGTTCCGAGCACCGTTTCGTCGGTTCCAGTCCCATTTGCAGATGAACCCTTGGCCAACCCGTGGCTTTCGGCTCGAGCGATTCAGGGCCCTCCCGAGAGTGAACTCTTCAGGCGAAACATCATGACCATCGTTTCGCTGTTGGTGTTCTGGGCGATAGCGGTATTCATTGCAACAGCGTTTGGTGTCTTCCACTGATTTGGGTTGGACCTAGAGAGGGCCGCGGTGGATCACGGTTCCGTCACCGGTGGCTACCCGATCGACTGATACGGCCGGGGAGAAGTCTCGTTCAACCCTGAACGGGTTTGTTTGGTTGTCAACGTCCCCGAGGAGGGTGTCCAAGGCAATCCGGCTTCCTGCCGGGCTTGCCATGATGCCGTGACCTGAGTAGCCTCCATTCACCCCAAGATTGGGGATGGCCGTTGGTCCCAACAATGGCATGTGGTCTGGTGAATAGCTGTACTGGCCTGCCGTGACGTACCAATGTTGGGTGCGCCGTAACCAGACGTCGATCCAGAATGGGGCGTGCTTGGCGACGGCGACGTCGCTGTCAGGATCGAGCAACAGGTCATAGAACCCGCGTGATGCTGGAGGGTCGAGCATCGGTGGCCCTGTGGGCGCGGTGGGGTCTGGGCGCAACACGTATGCACCCCCTGCTTCCGGGCGCCAATGCGACCCAGTGTCTTCATCGATGGTCATGGGTGCATCTGATGGGACTTCCGGAGCCTCGGGAAGGACGAGCCGTTGCCGGAGTCGGGGGGAAATGGGTAGGTCGATACCCGCGAGGCCAAGAATCTGGCCCGTGAATGGGCCGGCGGCGACGATCGCGTACCCGCAGGCGATGTTGCCTTGGTCAGTGATAACCGTGGTTATCCGCCCTTGGTGCACGTCGAACCCGGTCACGGTCGTGTTGAATGAGAAGACTGC
>DDYL01000039.1:0-3183 GCA_002347925.1 Chloroflexi bacterium UBA2235
CAACTCGGTGACGAGATGTCTCTCTCCATCGGGTAGATGCTGCCTAGACATTGCCCCGATTTGGCTGGCACCTTATCGTAGTGCGGAATTCCGCCGCACCCAGTTGGAGACACGAATGGTTCAGGACGCTTCACACGATTCATTGCATAATCCGAGATTTTCACCGCGAATGGCCGAACTTGGGACCGAGGGCGCGTTTGAGGTTCTCGCAAGGGCTCGCGCGCTTGAAGCGCAGGGCCGAAGGATTGTCCATCTGGAGATTGGGGAACCGGACTTCGAAACCGCACCCCATATCGTCGAGGCCGGCGTAAAGGCGTTGCATGACGGGTTCACCCATTACGGACCCACCGCAGGACTTCCGCCGGTCCGTGCTGCAATTGCCGCGACCGTAAGCGCGACCCGAGGCCTGGAAATCTCCCCGGATTCGGTCATCGTAACCCCCGGCGGAAAGCCCGTCATCTACTACACGATCCTCGCGACCTGCGATGCCGGTGACGAAGTTCTCATTCCGGACCCGAGTTACCCGATCTACGAGTCTGTCGTTCGGTACGTCGGGGCAAAGCCGGTGTCAATCCCCCTGGAGTTTGACCGGGGTTTCCGGTTCGATCCGGAGGCCCTTCGGGAACGAGTGACCCCGCGGACACGCCTGATCATTCTCAACTCGCCTCACAACCCGACCGGTGGCGTGCTGACGCCATCCGACCTTCAGGCGGTTGCCGACATCGCGATCAAGCACAACCTGTGGGTGCTATCCGACGAGATCTATTCTCGGATCATCTACGATGACGGCGCAGGTGGACGTGCCCATCACAGCATTGCGTCGATTCCCGGAATGCTTGAGCGCACGGTGATCCTTGACGGCTTTTCCAAGGCCTATGCGATGACCGGATGGCGGCTCGGGTACGGCATCGTTCCTGCACCCCTCTTGCCTCACCTCGTGCGGCTTCAGGTGAACGTGAACTCGTGCACGGCGAGTTTTGTCCAGATGGCGGGGATCGCCGCCCTGAACGGCCCGCAAGACGGGGTTGACGTCATGGTTGCCGAGTTCGAGGCACGTCGGGAACTCGTTGTGGCGGGGCTGAATGCGATCGAAGGGGTGGAATGTCGCGACCCGGGCGGGGCGTTTTACGCGTTCCCACGCATCGAGGTGCCAGGTCACACTTCCAAGGAAGTAGCCGATTCGCTCCTTGCTGAGGAGGGGGTTGCCATCCTTGCCGGAACGGCGTTCGGCGAATACGGCGAAAACTTCCTGAGGCTTTCGTTCGCGAATTCCCGCTCGGAAATCACTGAAGGGCTGGCTCGGATCCGCCACGGAATCGAGCGACTACGCAAGCACTGAACATCAATGCCGAACCGGAGTGTGGATGGAACCCCCGTTCTGGGGTCCCATCCACTAGTCCCGTGCTGACGCGTTACCAGTTTCGAGGTACTGGACATCAGCAACTGAGGATTCCCTTCCAGTGGGGTCAGGCGCTCCGGCCCTGATGGACCCCATCCACAAAAGTGCGCGCGCGTCGTTCGAGTTCCGCCCACTCGCGGCGGTCGACGACGCCCTTGTCAACCAGGTCGGATCCAGCCCCCACGGCGACCGCTCCTGCCCTGATGAAGTCGGCCACATTCGATGGCGACACGCCACCGGTAGGGCAGATCGGGATGAAATTGAGCGGTCCTCGAACATCCCTCAGGTAGCGGGGTCCGCCTGCGGATGCCGGGAACAGCTTGACGATGTCGGCGCCGGCATCCCACGCCGTCATGATTTCCGTAGGGGTGAAGGCTCCCGGGACCGACGGAATATCGTGGTGTGATGCGCGGCTAATCACCTGGGGCGACGTGTTCGGCGCAACAATGAAACGCGCGCCAGCATCAACCGCTTGGTCGACGGCATCGGCCGTAAGAACGGTTCCGGCGCCGATGACCATCCTGGAACCGAGGGCGCGCGCAAGCCCCTTGATCATGTCCAGTGCCCCTGCGGTATTCAGTGTCACCTCCACCACATCTACACCGCCGGCGAGTAGTGCCTCAGCTGCTTCCACAGCCAATGAAGCCTCGGTGTGGCGCATGATCGCGACGACCCCGTTCGCGGTCATGCGCCCGACAATCGCCTTGCGAGCGGAGGAATCACGTGTCATGTCAGTTCCTTCCCGTTTCCAAAATGAGCACTACGCAATCTTGCTGACCGACGTGGATCAGGCCGATGATCTATCGACGCCTTGAAATCCCGGTTGGCGGTCCTGATGCATGTCCCTAGGTTCTGGTCTCAAGGATGTCGAGGCCGTGGAACAAGCCATCGGTAGTGGTCGGAACCCAGAGCGGAACCGAACTTGCCGAAATCTCCAACGGACTATCAGTCCTGAGATCGACCTCGCCCCCGGTCTCTGCACTGTCGAGGCCACGGAGAAGCGGAACCATGTTCATCACGCTTTGGGACACCGTGCCGACGTACGACGATCCAGTCCGAACCGCGGTGACGAAGTCAAGCCATTCATTTACATAACCGCCATCGAGTGGATCACCGCTGTGCCGTGAGACACGCCAGGACTGCCCGTAACCGTTGGCGTCATGGACATCGAAGCCCCGGGACTCCTGCACATAGGGTGGAGTCAACGTCATTGTCCCGGCGTCACCGAATAAACGGAGCCGAGTGTCATCTGGCGGGACCACAATGTCCGGATGAATGGCGGAGTAATTACCCACGGTTCCACTTGCAAACGCGAGGTTGAGGACGAACGTCGATGGGCCCCCCATCTGCGAGTTCGCGTGCTGGACAAGGCCGTGAACCTTTGCAACATCGCCCAGAAGGAGGCGCATCGCCGCCATCATGTGGATGCCACCATCAAGATGCGTTCCGCCGCGGTATCCGGGTTGATGACGCCACGGCGTGCTTGAAAACGTCCCGGCCCGGGGGATGTACTGTCCGGAAATACGCCACGACATTGAGTGAACCCTGCCGATCACACCTCGGTCGAGATGCAACCGGGCAAGCCGCAGGTCATCCCGATAGAAGAAGTTCTCCGCGACAAACAGGATTTTGTCAGGGTGCGCGCGTTCGAGTTCAAGAAATTCTTGCGCCCGCGTCAGATCGCCGCCGGGAGGCTTCTCACAGAAAACGTGCTTGCCAGCCTCGAGTGATGCCTTGGCGGCTTCGTAAAGCATTGGAATGGGTAGGAGGATCACCACCGCATC
>DDYL01000039.1:3205-4963 GCA_002347925.1 Chloroflexi bacterium UBA2235
CCGGTCTCGCCCTGGAACCGCGCCGCCGAGGCATCGTTTGGTTCAGCGAATGCGGCCGGGCGTACGTGATTGCGCAGACGCGATAGGGCTGGCCAGTGCAGTCGTTCCATCGCGAGGCCTACGCCGATCGCACCGATCCTGAGTGGTTCGTGCTGACCAGCGGCAATGATGTTCGGATCCACGGTCACTCCTTGGATATGTGCGAATTGGTCGCACGGCAACGCAACACTTGACGGAAGTGACCGGGAAGTGTTGCGCCCCGGGGGGCGGAGACGCTGACGTCAGAGTTTCAGGGCAACCGGCTTGCCGGTGCGCGTTGACTCGTATATGCCCTGTATCACCGCGACCACACGGTAGCCATCGAGTCCGGTTACCGCGGGTTGGCGTCCGGTCTGGATTGCCTCGATGACGTCCCGCAGCTGATAGGCGTGGAAGTTCGGCAGTTCCCCAGAACCGTAGTCGCGAGCCTCATGGTTCGACATGCCTGCTTCACCAGGGACCGTCCAGATGTCATTTGTCCCGACGTCGGTCGGCCCCGTCGCACCTGCACGTTCTTCCGGCGGTATTTCCCAGCAGTCCAGACTGACCGTTGCGCCACTGGAACCGACAACCGACACGCCATGGATGCGTCGCGCCGGATTCATCGACACCGTGCCCTTGATGATCCCGAGACCGCCAGACTTGAACCGGATGACAGCAACCGCGTTGTCTTCGATCTCAACATACGGATGATTCACGTTGGCCCAGTAGCCGAAGATTTCCACTGCGGGCCCTCCGTACCAGAGGAGGAAGTCGATGTTGTGGGGTGACTGGTTCATCATCACGCCACCGCCCTCGGTGTCCCACCGGCCCCGCCATGCATCGCGCCGGTAATAGGCTTCATCGCGCCACATCTCGCAGTACGACTCGCCCATGACGATCTTGTCGCCGAGCTTGCCGGCATCGATTGCGTGCCTAATGCGCTGAGCAGCTGGAAACCAGCGTCGTTGCGACATCGATGAAAGCAGGGTCCCGTACTTGGACTGCGCCTCGAGCACTCGGTCGGCATCTTCAAGTGTCGCGGTCAGGGGCTTCTCGACGATCCCATGTATCCCGCGTTCAGCCGCGAGGATGAGTGGGTCAGCGTGCTGGGGATGCGGGGTACAAATCGACACTACGTCAATGCCACCGGCATCGAGCATCTCGCGAACACTTCCGAATGACCGCCCCACGTGCCAGCGTGACGCGAATGCAGCAGCGCGTGTCGGATCCACGTCACAACAGGAAACGATTTCTGCCTGGTCAGTCATCGCCGCAAGCCCGGTCGCGTGCGCGTTTGCGATCCCGCCGGTCCCCACGATCCCGAACCGTACTTTCGAGGCCATGAATGCTCTCCGCCCTTCGTGCCATCACTTCGTGAGGCGCCGTGAATGGTAAACCCCGCCGGGTTTGGGTGTCGTCAGGGCACGAAGGAACCCGAGTGACGCCTACTGGAGAGAGCGCCCATTTTGACGGGAACGCGTCGGGTCAAACCTACGGTCTGGGGATTTGGCACAAAGTGTTTGTGCCACCCGCTACCATCTGTGCGCGCACCCCGCAGTGTGGCGGGAGTGAGGGTCGGTAGCTCAATGGTAGAGCAACGGACTTTTAATCCGTTGGTTCTGGGTTCGAGCCCCAGCCGACCCACCAGTGACCTTATCTGTTGGCGCCCGCATTCCAGTGACATTGAAGATGAGGTTTGTCACCGACGTGGGGCCATCCTGGGCGGGGTGACGTGAC
>DDYL01000039.1:5000-7093 GCA_002347925.1 Chloroflexi bacterium UBA2235
ACGGCGGCACTGTCGCCCTTCGCCAGGGCATGGGCGTAGATCCGGGCGGTGATTGCGGCATTGGCATGACCCAGGACCTTGGAAACCATCGTCAGGGGAGACTTTCACCTGCGCCCCGGATCGATCGCACTACGGTCCTTGTCCCAATAGGTCTTCGAGGATTGCCAAAGCTTGCGGTTCCAGTGTTGCCAGGACAGGGTTCGTGGTCGAATCGAGCTTCGCAAGATGATCATATGCCGACTGTGCATGCCATGTGGCAAACATTGATTTCGGGAAAACCATCACGCCGAGGACCCGGACGAGCACCGACGTCATCGCCGTAAACGGTCCGAATTCGTACGCGCAGACAACTGGCCAAATGAGGAACGTTACAAATGTCAGCGCCCAGACGGTACGGACAGGTCTGGATATCAGGAGGGCCTGAACTTCTCGAATGCTCGGTGGCAACGCCCCACGATCCATGGGCGAGAGATGCCTCCCGTCCTTGATGTGGCGCAGGAACGTCTCCGCAATTGCCTTGGAATAACCGAAAAACGTATGGACGTACGCTGCCACGATGAAGTCGATGGCGTAGAGCAGTCCAATCAGTGTCGATTCGTCCAAAATGGTTTCCGCGTCCCACCACATCTACAAGAAGTGCTCGGCGTGATGGCTGAAGGTATCGCCCGTGACCAGACCCGCCGGACCCGTTCCGTCCGAACCGGTGCCGGCACGCGACCCGCGGCCTGATAGTGCCATCATGCCACGTTCACGCGGACAGGCCCATAACGGCAAGCAGATCGCACTCCTTCTTCCTGGGGCAATGGATCATTCAATTCGGCATGTCTCAGGCAATCGGCTACCCTCGTGTGATGGAAGGTGCCGAACATGCCCCGTGCGAACGAAGCGACCACCGCAAGGCTTCTCTCCGAAGTAGATAGCCGTCGCGATGAGCTCGCCAACCTGTTATCGAACCTGATCCAATTTCCTACGGTCAACTATGGCGACGCTCATGATGGATTTGATGGCATCCCGAACGGCAACGAATTGCCTTGTGCCATATGGTTGCGGGACTGGCTCCGTAACGCTCGTATCCCCAGTGATGTGTATGAAGCCGCGCCAACCCGCGGAAGCTTGATCGCAAGACTTCCTGGAGACGGTCGGCACCCTGATTGGAGGCTTACTACCCCCAGCCTGATGCTCATGTCCCATCTCGACGTCGTCCCCGTGGAAGACGCCCATTTGTGGCCCTACCCACCGTTCTCCGGCGTGATCGCAGACGGGAATGTATTCGGTCGCGGTAGCCGTGATGCCAAGGGCATTGCGGCAGCAAGCGCAATGGCGATGGCGGTCCTACGAAGCGCAGATGTCCGTCTAGCAGGCGACCTCGTAATGCTTGCAGCCGCTGACGAGGAGTCGGGAGGACGATTCGGCGCCGGATGGGTGACCGCGCATCCTGATCTAGGTGCACGCGTGCGAACGACCGCCGCCCTGAATGAGGGTGGTGGAAGCGTCCTGACACTGCCGGAAAACGGTTTGGGCTACACCTGGGCAACGGGGGAAAAAGGACGGCTGGAGGTCACTTTGGTAGTGTCGGGATCGTCTGGACACGCCTCGGCGCCGTGGCGCGCCCAGAACTCGCTTGAACGTGCTGCGACCGTCCTTGGTCGATTGCACGCCTATTCGCCAGACATCCACACCAACCATCCTATTTTCGAAGCCCTTAGAAAGGCGTTCGGGTTTCCAGGCGGGTTGGATCCAGCAACGCTTGATCGCTTCATTTCCACGATTGGAGAGGTCGGACGAGGTGCCGTCGGACTGATGCTCGGAGCATCACGGATCACAATCGTTCCCACAATGATCCAGGCGGGCGTCAAGTCGAACTCAATCCCGGGAACCTGCACGATTACGTGCGATGTGCGTGCGCTTCCCGGCCAGGATCTCGCCTTCGTGCAAGGCGTACTGACAGCAATTATGGATGGGTTGCCCTGGGTCACCATTTCAATTTCTGAAACCGCGATCAGCAACGATTCGCCATGGGACCATCCGCTTCGCGACGCGGCTACCATGGGAATCCGCTCGGCCACCGGGCGTTCGGATGCGGTGTTGTTGCC
>DDYL01000039.1:7102-11204 GCA_002347925.1 Chloroflexi bacterium UBA2235
ATTGCGCCCCCGGCGACTGGCGTGACACATCGACTGACACTGGTGTACATGGCACAAATGAGCGCATTCCCATCGACAGTCTGGTAACGATGACACGCTTCTTCGTTGCCACCGCATGCAACTACCTCGGTTTTGCCGACTGACCTGTCCGGTTTCACGGTATGGACAGGAATGGCGGGAGCTGGTCCGAAGCGGGCGGTGGCGTCGCCGGTCGAGGTACCCGAAATACCAGGATGGCGATGACGCCAGTAACGATGATCATCACTATTCCCTCTGGCCTCGGGGAAAACCATAGGGGGTCAATTCGCGCGAAAACGCCTTCTCCGAGCAACGTGTAACAGAGCGCACTTCCGATAGCGTGGGCGTAAACTGCCGGCCAAACACTCCTGGTTCGGAGTCGGGTCTCACCCAGGATGAAGGCCATCGCCATCACCCCGGACGTGAAGAGTGGCGCAAATACCCATAAAGGTTGGATGGTGAATGTAGGGCTCGCCAAAATGAACGGTACGTGCCAAAGGGTCCAAGTGAGTCCAACAATCGCGTGGTTTGCCAGTGGGGGCACTCGGTTCGCGTGCAGAAGCGGTGTCAAGTAACCTCGCCAACCGAACTCTTCGCCGACTGCCAGCACGATGCGCGGAACGAGCGCCGCCAACGTGGCAGTTCCGACCGATGCAAACGAAACGTCTTTTCCAAGTTCCACGGCGTCGACGAGCAATCCAAGTCCAACCGAGACTGACATCGCGGCTGGAAACATCACAATCGCAAGCCAGTACCACCCCTGTCTTCCGGTCCAATTCAAGCCAACGCCCCTCAGGCCGTCACCACCGACTACCCGCACGATGATGGCAGCAATCAGGGGGGACATGGCAAAGACGAGTCCGCCAACCTCAATTCCTGCCATAAGGGCGCCACCGCCGATGAGCGATATTCCAATGACCGCTCCGATGAACCGCACGACATTCGGGACCATCACGTGAGCCCCTGGCCCTTAACTGCTCGCGCCAAGTTGAGCGACTGAGACTGATAGCCCGTCTTCACGCCGAGGTTCCCGGAAACTCCGCGTCGTCGTCGTCGTCCCCGCCCCACGGTCCGGGCACAAGTTTGCCGACCGACGTCGACGCTGGCACTCTCGTCACGACCCAGGCGGTCAGGGCCAGGATCGTGGCCATTACGAGCCCATCCGGCCTGGGTGCGAACCAAATCGTGTCTGGCCGGAGAAAGAAACTCCGGTCCAGGACCACATAGGTCAACGCAATTCCGATGCCACGCGTAAGGATGACCGGCCAGATGGTTCCTGCGCGCAAACGCATTTCACCGAGAATGACGGCGAGCGCCAGATTGCCGAGAAGAAAGAGGGGCGCAAAACCGAGTGTCGTGTCGCCATTCGCGCCTAGGAGGAGCGGTACACGCCAGACTGTCCATACCAGTCCGACGGTGAGATGGTTTGCAATCCGGGACATGCCCCGGACAGAAAGTGCAGGGGTCAGGTAACCGCGCCAACCGATCTCCTCGCAGGCGGCGAGAACCAGACCAGGCACCAACCTCGTTCCGAGGGTCACGAGTATGAAGTCCGAAGTCGCCGACTGTCCGAGTTCAATTGTGCCGACGAGAACCCCGCCGGATACAACCAAACACGTCGCAATTGGGTAGAGGCCAAGGGCTATCCCATACCAGCCCGGTTGCCACTTGAAGCGCAGATCAAGGCTGCCGGAATCGAGTCGTCCAAGGGCGCGCACAGTCAAGGCTGCAGCAAGAGGCGACACCGCAAAAAGCAGTCCCCCACTATCGAAACCGGAAATAAGCGCGCCACCGGCAGTAATCGCGAGGCCAAACACGATCCCGACGAAGCGCCATTCATTGCCGAAACGCATCGTCCGCCTCCGGAATCACAACGTTAAGGCACGACAACCTTCCATGCAACGAAATGATCTCCGTTGGACCGCGCGCACCGCGACTTGCGGGGCGCGCCAACAATTGATCGGGTCTGCCCCGGTCGGAGTAGACATTCCCCGACCGAGGCGTTTGGGGATCGTTTAGGAACGGGCTAGTCCGCTGCCTTCCGGGCGCGAGCCGCACGCTTCCGCGCCGGCGGTGCGGGTTGAACACCGGCTGGGGTCTTCTCAGCACCTGCGGGAGTGCTCGACTTCGCCTGCAAGTCACGTGCCTGTCCAATTGAGCCGATCCGCCGGTCCAAACCCATCTTGTACTGGAGGATCGGATCAGTCGCACCGGTCTCGGCGCACCGTTTGGCGACCCAACGTTCCATCCTTTCAATCAGGAACGCGACGACTTCTGGTTCACTGTCAGCCAGGTTGACCTTTTCATCCGGATCTGACGGCAGGTGGTAGAGCTCGACCGGCGGGAAGCCGTGAAAGTCGGGTTCCATGGCCTGAATCAACTTCCACTCATGGGTCCGCCACCCACGCTTNNTTGAGGGATTTTGCGAGGGCGTGTTCTCCAAGCAGATCGAGGATCGTTGGCAACATGTCCTGATGGGCGACGTTACCCGGAATTCGCACACCCTGTGGCAAACGGCCTGGTGCCTTGATGATGAGCGGAACGTGGATATTCGTCTCGTATAGCCCATGATGGTCGAACCAGATCTGGTGTTCCAGTAGGGACTCTCCATGGTCTCCAGTGAGGATCACGATGGTATTGTCCGCAAGTCCGAGCTCATCGAGACGAGTGAACATTCGTGCAAGACACGCATCCATGTACGCGATCGCGCCGTCATACTGAGCGATCACGTACTTCCCATCGGTAATCCCCGGTGGCATCCATGAGCGGAAGAAGTCAGCGAACGGTGCGAAGTCGAAGACCTGCTGCATATTGTCAGGGCCTTCTAGGTGCCTTGGATCACACTCGTCTTCGCCGGAATAGAACATCCGATCAAACGGCGCCGGAGGCAAGTACGGTGAGTGCGGGTCCATATGGCGCAGGAACAGAAGGAACGGTTGCTCCTCTTTGGCCCACTTCTCCAAATGCGGGATTGCCTTGAGGTTCATCTGGTGGGCCTTGTCGCCCGGACGCTCCTCCCAAGTCATCCACTGCCTGTAGTTCTCGTATGTGTCAAATCCTCGATACCGCGCCTCCTGGTCAGGGCCAGAGAAGCCAACGCAGGCCGACGCATACCCAAGCGGGCGCAGAAGTTCAGGAAGTGTTTGCAGATGCGCCGGAAGGGGCTCGTTTGGCTGCAACGCAACCATTCGGGTCGACATAACATCCATCCCGGTGAGCATCGCGCAGTAGGCAGGGGTGGTTGGCACATTCGGCGCGAAGCACCAGTCGAACTGGACCCCTTGGGACGCCAAACGGTCGATGTGGGGGGAGGTCAGACGGGGGTATCCGTACGCACTCAGGTGATCCGCCCGCAGCGTATCGATTGCAAGGATCAGGAGGTTTGGCCTCTTGCCGGATGTAGGCGCACCCATTGCTTCGCTCCTCATGGACTGTCCCGGTCAGTGGCGATTGACCGGCGGGCGGACGGGAACCGTTGACACCAAGAATGCTTCCTTCAACCAAGTTCCTGCAGGCATCTGTTGAGGTACCCGCGGGTCTCGGCTGCGATAGCGGTCGCACGCGCAAGTGAATACCCCTTGGCACCGATACACTCGAAACTCAGGGGGCCTTGGTACCGGATTTGCCCTAGCGCCCTCAGTACTCCCACGATATCGACCTCGCCTCTCCCGGGAACCTGCTGTTCCGGAGTTCCGGGTCCGCGCTCAACTCTCGACGGGCAATCCCGGAAGTGGCTGTGAACAATACGTTCGCCAAACACCGTTGCAGCCGTTGCAACATCCTCCGGGACCCGGTGCAGGTGGCTCGGGTCAAAGTTCAACCCAAGATGGGAAGAACCAATCTCACGGTGAGCTCGCGTCGCAGATTTGGTGTCATGGACCGCCGCGCCAACATGAGGCTTGAGTGCAAGTTGGATGCCGTGTCTGCCCGCAATATTCGCCAGCTCCCGTGAAAGCGCGATCGCCTCGGCAAACGATTCCTCGTCACCGGTCTTACCTCCGGATCCGATCGCGATTACTGGGATGCCAAGACCTGCAGCCATTACGCACGCAGCTTCGATCCGGTCTGGAGTGCTCGGTGTCAC
>DDYL01000039.1:11230-11774 GCA_002347925.1 Chloroflexi bacterium UBA2235
TCACCCATCTCAGGCGTCACGTGCTCAACCATGCCCGGGATGTAAGCAAGTTCTGCACCGTCGTAGCCAGACCATGCAAGCGCCTCGAGAGATTCACGAAGCGTGTGGTCGCGGAAAAGGACTGTGTTGCATGAGAGTGGGAAGCGTCGGGCGGTCATCGTGCCGCCTCAACTACTTCGGGCACGCCACCCTTGCTTGCCGCTTCGGCGAGGATGTCTGCGACGACAACGACCGTTCCAGTCTCATGAGACCGTATGGCCGACTCGACAACAGCATGGGCACGGAGCCCGTCATCCCCACTACCCTCGATTGAGGCAGGCTTTGTGCCAGAGGCTAGTTGCTCGAGCCAGCGACCCAGCCTGGTTCCAAATGTCTCACCAAAACTCGTCAGCCCACCGACATTGTGGACGTGTGTCGATTCCTTGCTGTCGTGCGGGAACCAATGAAAGTCAACGGTCGAGTTGTCGATTACCACGCGGCCCTTTGTCCCGCCGACCTCGGTCCGCTCTATCGAATGCCGATCCGGGCCGTGCATGTCATAGGA
>DDYL01000039.1:11813-13184 GCA_002347925.1 Chloroflexi bacterium UBA2235
CCAGGTCCACGCTGGAAGAATGCCTGCACCTTTGCAACGTCCCCCCCAAGGTGTCGCATCACGTCGACCGAGTGGGAATGCAAGGCACGCAAGTGAAAATACGGAGGCTCATCCTTTGGGTTTCTGATCCAGAGGTTCATGTTGATGAACAAGACGTCGCCAAGCGCGCCCGAGTCAATCTTCGCCTTGGCAAGTTCGGTCGCGGGCGTGAACCGGTGGTTCAAGTCAACTGCAAGGCAGACCCCTCTCTTGCGGGCCTCTGCGACCATCTTTGCAGCTTCAACGAGGTCGTTTGAGATGGGCTTCTCAACGAGCACATGCTTGCCCGCAGCTAGGCACTGCATCGTGGGCGCGAAATGATGCGAACCGTTCTCGATTCCAGCGGTCGCAACTGAAACCATGTCGATGTTTTCGGACGCGAGCATTGTTGCCACATCGTAGTAGGCGCGGATGCCGAATTCCGAGGAAGCGGCGTCGGCGCGTGCGTGGTCCTGATCACAAATTGCCACAAGGTCAGCAATCGGATTGGCCTTGTACGTGCGTGCGTGTGTTCGCCCGATTCCGCCGGCGCCGATGACGGCCGTGCGGACAACTCCCGGCGTTCCGGTCACGGATTTCTCCTTGGGTAGAGGATGTGGTCAGCAGGGTAGCCGATTCAAGACCTCGAGGAGGGCGACGCGCTACCGAACACCGGGATCTGTGCGGTCTGTCACACGGCGTCGAGACGGATCAGAAGCGTGGTCAGATGGCACCAAGAGGTTCACGTCGTGCGAAGGGCCTGTGGCGATTGCAACAAGCAACGTAGGCGCCGACCGAGTGACAGTTCGGACACTAAAACAGCGGCCGATGTCTCCAAACCATGTGACTCTCGCACGCGTACAACGCACCTATTGCTAAGTGCATCGTGAGACGAGGTCTAGGAATTTGACCGTCACCCACTTCGGATTCGTACCGAGGAAGCCGGCATTAAAACCTGACCGTCCGCATAACTACCCGCGCTCAGGCCGAGGCATAAAACTCGAGGAGCGTCGGGGAAACGAACCAGTCCACCGCCGCAATCTCATCTCGACGCCGTGCGTGGACCTTCTCATATCGTCCAAGGTGATCGACATCATATTCACGAGGCCACGCTGGGTCAAGACCCTTGGTCGTGTCATCAATGATTGCGCCAGTCAGGTTGACCCCTTGGGCACCGCTGAAATCGGCACCACTAAGGATTGCGCCATGCAGGTCAGCGGCCCAGAAGACTGAGTCCTCATGGATCTGGTCGATGAAGAAGGCGCCCTGCGGAATGCTCAGTCGGCTTGCCTGAAGATTCACATCAGTCAGGTTTGCATCGCGGAGACTTGCGAAAGTCAACTCAGCCTCCGA
>DDYL01000039.1:13208-13992 GCA_002347925.1 Chloroflexi bacterium UBA2235
GAAACTTGCACCACGAAGGTTCGCGCCTCGAAGGCTCGCCAGCCAGAGGACCGCTCCGTCGAAGTTCACTCCTTCGAGGTTCGTGCCACGCAAGTCGGCTCCGCCGAGGTATGCGTTCCGGAAGTCCATATGGGTCAGATCCTGACCGCGAAGGTCTTGTCCGCGATAGTTGTCAAACATGGGGTAATCATAACGCCGCCACGTCCAAACAACCAGTAAATGGAGTTCTCTGTGCTTGGCGACCCCCACGGCTTTTGCAGCCAGAACTCAATTCCGATTATTTGGATTGTGAACCCAATAACCTCACCCGCTAGGCAATACGTCCGACAAGACACGCCGTTTGGTGGCCTGATATGCCCCCGTTGTCCGGCAAGTGAGCGACGCCACCATCACCATTTGAAGTTTGCGACGCGGTGCGCGACGGTGGCGCCAAATGCCGGACCAAATCCAGGAATCGAGGCGCATCCCCCAAATGATGCCCCGAACGTTTCCGTTTATTATCATAATCGGAAACGTTCGGGGCCGAAGCATTGGTTTACATGGCCCTGATTGGTTCCAGGGGATGCGACGTGCGCCAATTTCCTCTGCTGCGCAAAGTCCTGATGACATTCGGGGGCCCTTGCGTGAATTCGCCCCCGAAAGTGCAACGCAGGCGAGAAGCTAGGAAACCTCAGCCCGTGCGTCCCTGCGTCGCACCCCTCACCCGCACCGCCACTGAATAGAGCGACGTGCACGCCGTCATGAACAGCCGATTGCCGTCAATCCCTCCGAAGCAGAGGTTTGC
>DDYL01000039.1:14055-15378 GCA_002347925.1 Chloroflexi bacterium UBA2235
GTCCCAAAAATGTGAACTCCGTCCCCGGCACTTGACCAGACCCTGCCATCGACATCGCAACGGATCCCATCCGGAACGCCGTTCCCAATTTCGCAGAAAATCTCGCCCCCTGACAAGGTGTTGTCGGGGTTCACAGTGAAACGACGAATGTGCCGTGGCGCACCAGAATCCGCAATGTAGAGCCATTTCTCATCCGGCGAGAAACACAACCCGTTCGGACGGTCGAAGTCGTCGACAACAGATTCGAGGTTGCCACTCGCAGGATCGAAGCGGAACACGTGATTATGGTCAAGTTCACGCCCCGCCTCTCCGCTTGGCAAACCGTAAGGAGGATCAGTGAACCAAAGTGATCCGTCGGCAGCGACAACCACATCATTCGGAGAGTTCAATTTCTTCCCTCTGAACTGTTCGACAACGGTTACCAGACCGCCATGCCCGTCTTCCCGCGCGACCCGCCGACCGGTGTGCTCGCACGAGATCAAGTGGCCCTCGAAATCACGCGTATTTCCGTTCGTGTTCGAGGTCGGCTCACGAAATGTCGTCAGGCCGGTCTTGGGTGACCATCTGTGCATCCGGTTCCGGGGAATGTCGCTGAAGACCAGGAACCCGCCATGTTGGTCGGTCCACGAGGGCCCCTCGACGAAGCCGAACCCGCCGGAGATCTTTTCGACGCTTACGGTTCTGTCAATGATCCGGTCAAACTCTTTGTCATCGACGACGACAAACGATGAAGTTGCGCTCATAGATCACCTTCCCTGACGTACGGCCCGACTGAACAATTCCAAGCACGGTACCGGTCCACGATACGTGTCAGACCTAGCCTTTGACTGCTCCCGCCGTGAGACCGGCAACGATCCTTCTCTGGAAAACCAACACGAGTATCACGAGCGGAATCGTAGTTGCGATGGCTGCGGCTGAGATTTCACCCCATGGCGTCGCAGCCGCGATATCTGCGCCCTCAAACTGCGCGACCGCCACCGGTGCCGTGAGTTGCTCAACCTTGCTCATGAAGGTCCGAGCGAAGAGGAACTCATTCCACGAGGCGATGAAGAGCAGGATTGCCGTCGTGAACACACCGGGAGCGGCGAGTGGCCCGATCACCTGTGTGAACGTCTGGATGCGAGATGCGCCGTCGACGTATGCGGCCTCCTCGAGTTCGCGGGGCAAGTCTCGGAAGAACGCGGTGAGCGTCCAGATGCAGACCGGAAGGGTGAATGTCACGCCAGGCAAAATGAGCGCCAACTTGTTGTTGATCAGGTCCCAATCACGGAACTGTAAGTAAAGCGGACTGATGATCGCGATCCCGGGGAACATGGAAACCGC
>DDYL01000039.1:15427-18210 GCA_002347925.1 Chloroflexi bacterium UBA2235
TGCGTAGGCGCAAAGCGACCCAAGGCTAAGGCTCACAACGGTCACCGAACTCGCGATGATCGTGCTGTTTATCAACGCGCCCTGAAACCGGGGCAGCGTCACAACGACGCGCCAACTTGTCATATCCACCGGGTTTGGCAGGTACGTGGTGGGTTGATAGAAGATAGCATTAGCTTGCTTGAGACTTGTTATGACTGTCCAATAGAACGGCGCCAAGCACCAGATAATGATTATCGCAATCAACAATTGCATCAGCACCAGTTGTATGAGCCGAAGACGACGTGATGAACCCATGTCGCTATCGTTCCTCTGCCTCTGATCCCGCAACAGGCGCCCCGAGCACCTTGATGAACACGAATGCCGTGCACAGGATGATGAGAAATGTCGTCACTGCGAGCGCCGACCCGGCGCCGAACTTCAGGTCAGTGAAGATGACGCGATAGGTGTATAGGCTTAGCGTCTCGGTGGCTTGACCCGGACCGCCACCCGTGAGAACGATAGGAAGGTCGAGCATCCGGAAGACGTCGATCATTCGAAACAGAAGCGCAACGAGTAACGTTGGCCTGAGCAATGGAAAGGTGATCCGCCAGAAGCGGTCCCATGCCGTGGCACCATCAATCGCCGCGGCCTCGTACAACTCCGCGGGGATCATCTGCATTCCAGCCGTGAGCAGGAGCGCGACAAACGGCGTCGTCTTCCAGACGTCGGCACCGATCATCGCCCAGATCGTGAAGACGGGACTGATGATCCAAGGCTTGTACGCACCAATGATGCCAAGGTCATAAAGAATGCGATTGAATACCCCATAAGTGGCATGATAGATGCCCTGCCACATCCTGGCGGACACCACTGTCGTCAGGGCCCACGGCACGAGCACTGCAACCCGGACAAGCCCGCGCCCCCGGAATGCCTGGTTCATAACAAGCGCAAAGACCATGCCAAGGATGAACTCCGCAGTCAGCGAAGTCACGGTAATCGTGCCCGTCACCCTTAGCGCGTTGAGCCAACGCTCGTCGTCGGTCAGGACGTCGAGATAGTTTCCAAAGCCGAGAAAGACCCACGGGGTATTGGCAAACCTGAGGTTGATCTTCCAGAGGCTGAGCCAGAACGCGTGACCGAGTGGGTAGAACGCCACAAGGATGATCGCGAAGACCGCTGGCAGGATCAGGATCAAGGCAAACCGGGCCTCAAGAAATTCCTGCGTTGAGAACCGCCTGATTGACGGCCGGACTGGTGGATGTGCAGGAACCGCATTCACCTGATAATCCCACCTTTGCCTGCAATGAAGTCGTCCGGCATTGCCGGCCCATGCCTTGACGCGTGAAAACGGTGATGCCCGTGAACACCAGGCAAAAATCCTGCGTCCACGGGCACCATCTCACAACAAGTGAGCTTTGGCTATCCCTTCATGATCTTTCGCATGCCATCAGCCATCTCCTTGATGCCCTCTTCAGGGGTGATGGCCTTCGTCGTGACTTTGCCGAAGACCGGCTGAATGACATTCGCGGACATCTGACCGTAGAAGGGCGTGACTGGCCGAGGCTTCAGAACCTCGAACGTCACCTTAAGTTTCTCGGCAAAAGCGTATTTCGCCTTCACCTCAGCGTCATCAAACACGGCCGGCCGGCACGGCGGGACACCCATGGCAAGGTACCGCGCCTTTTGCTGCGCCGGCGATGTAAACCAACGGATCACCTCCCCGGACTGGTCGGGGTTCTTGCTGAACTTGGAAGTTCCCAGGTTCCAGGTGCCGAGACATCCGGCACCGGCCTTGTCGCCCTTCAGCGAGGGCAGCGGAACAACGTCCCACTTTCCCTTGATCTTTGAGTCATCGCGGTCGTTCTGGGTCAAGCCAGACGTCCACTGCCGCAAGAACACCGACTTGCCCTCGATGAACGGATTTTGCGCGTCTGCGCCGGTCTTGTAACCAAGCGCGCCTTCCGGGAGGATTTTGTCGGTATACATGAACGAGAGGAGCCGCTTGAATGAATCGACACCAGCCGTGCCCTTGTCAAGCGTTACTTCGAGCTTCTCGTCCATGAGGTCACCACCGTGGCCCCACAGGTACTCAAACCAGGTGATGATGCCGCCTTCAGTCTGGGACATCTGTGCCGAGAACCCCTGGATGTCAGCGGTCTGAAGCTTCTTCGCCTGTTCCAGTAGTTCGTCGTACGTCTTCGGAGGACCCTTGAAGCCACCCTGTTCCACAAGATCCTTGCGGTAGTAGAACCCTGGCCCGTTGTTGTACCACGGTACTGCGAACAGTTTGCCCAGATACGTCGCCCCGTCAAGCGTGCCCTTGTAGAACTTGGTTCGGTCGTCTGCGAGGAGCACCTTCTCGGCATCAAGCGTCCAACCAGCCGCGGCGAACTCGGGCACGAACGGGACGTCCATTGACACGACGTCGGCAGCAGGGTCCTTGGCGTTTGCAACCAGGATGAACTTGTCACGGAGATCTGAGGTTTGCTGCCCCTGCTCCTGATAGTCAAGCGTGATCTTTCCACCCGCCTGCTTGTTGAACTCCTCAACCTGCTTCACCGTGTAGCCTGTGGTATCCCGGGCGGTAAACCAGGTGATCTTCACGGGAGCCGCTGCCGCCGCTGGCGCGGTCGTCGGTGCTGCGGGCGCGATCGCTGCCTTCGTGGGTTCTGGTGCCTTGGTTGGTTCAGCCTTTGCTGCCGGGGCGGCTGGCTTGGCCGCTTCCTCACCACCACACGCGATTGCAACTGCACCGCCGACGACGGCACTCAACCACGAAAACTGTCGGCGCCGGGTCATTCCCA
>DDYL01000066.1:0-1194 GCA_002347925.1 Chloroflexi bacterium UBA2235
TATCGGTATCTCGCCATCAAGCATGAGTCTGCGGCCAGTGCGCAACCAAAAACTGGCGTTATCGTTGTGCTATAGCCTGTTTCTGTCATGTCCACTAGACAATTCATACGAAAATGCCGCGCCACAGCGAATGAAGCACCCAGACTCTCCATCGCAACCTGCCATCCGCGACGTCGTCCGAGGGCGAACCGTCGCGAATTCCGTCCTGATCAGCGCCCTCTTCCTCGCACTTGCCTTCCCCTTGGACAGCCGCGCACAGACATTGCCCGCGACGCCACAGGCGGTGGTGACCGCAGCCGTCGTTCCACCCTCAGGCGGCATTCCTGATCCACTGCAAGGCGGCCGAGCGACCCCGGCGCAAATCCGGCTAGGTGGGCAACCTGACTCCCCAGTGGCCATGCCAACCGCACGGCCACTGCCCACGCCCGACATCGACCTGCCGATCGATGGAGTGTCACGTCCCCGGACATCCCCCCAGACACTGGCAATCCTCGGGGGTCTCGTGGTTGCAAGCCTCACCTTGCTCACCTGGGGTCGGCTGCAACGTTGGCGCGCCAAACGGGCCATCGAGGAATAGGTGCCGATGACGCCAGCCATCCTCTCAACCAGTAGCGAAGGTGGCCCTGCTAAGCAGTTGACCGTCCGCTACCAACTGATGACAACGGGAACGTTCGCACCCGACGCCGACACATCTTGCGAGGCGGTAAACCCCACCACATCAGACTGACCCTCGCGCACTCGCTCGGGTGCGGCTACCAACCCGGTCACCGACATCCGATCGGTCACTCCCGGCACAAGCCCGGGAGGCAAGACCACACGCACATGCCCGCGCAACGTCCCCGGAATATCCACCCGGATGCCTCCGGCAACCTGTTCCGCGGACGCAACCGACACCCGTCTGCCCCGGGCCCCACTGGCATCGGCGGTAACCAACTGGATGGACGAGCCACCCAGGGGTTCAAGTCCACCATCCCACCCATGCGAACGCACCCACCTGGCGAGTTCCGGGTCCCGGAACCAAGCCACCAACGCCCCACGGTTCGCCGCCTCTGCAAGCAGACCGAGACCGTGTGAACTCGAACCCTCACCACCCCCGACGCCAATCTCGATTACCGAACCCTCTCGAAGGCCAATCCGGTCGAGCAATCTAGCCACCCGCACGGAGGCATCCCCCGTCTGACCATCTGCGTGGGA
>DDYL01000066.1:1226-5164 GCA_002347925.1 Chloroflexi bacterium UBA2235
CATCGCGCCAGAGTTCAAGAAACTGCAGGGCACTCGACCGGAAATCGATCCACCAGTCAAAGGCCTCCAACGGCCACGGCGACCCGGGTGGCAAGACCCCGCCGCCGGCAATCGTCATCCCCACAGGTGCCGGACGACGACCCCCACCGTCCCGGGACCACGCCGATGCCTCACGGATCTCGCGGGCTACGACCATTCCATTCTCAACCGTGACCCGCGCAATCACCATCGCCGGTCCGGACTGCCCAGCCGATTGCGCGACCGTTACCGCCATGACAATCGTGACCGGGCGACCCGCGCCGTCAAGCGACAGCACACCGAGACGCGCCCCGATATCCGGTAGCCCCGCGAGATCGGGAGCGGCGAACCCCAACCCAGACACCAGGCCCCTCATGATCCGAAGATACGATGCGCCACGCACCAGCTGCGGAACTCGCTCCACTACGCCCGGGTCGATCATCGCCAGGCTGGTCAGTGCCGTTTCGAACCGGCTTTCTGCCATCGCCAAATCGGCAGACGCCGCCGCCTGATCGGTGCCAAGCCGTTTGGTAACTGCCCCACGGACGGCATACCGCACGCCGTCGCACAGGACACCCGCGGTTTCGGCCAGGGCCGGCACCTGCATCCAACTTGTGACCTGCGCGGCGCGTTCCGCCCAGACCGATTGCATGGCCGGCTCCAACCACGGCCACGATGGTTCGACAACCGACCGGATCACCCAGACGAGAGGCGCTACCTCCGACTGGCTTCGGGCCACCTCCAGGCACGCATCGTCGGCAATCCGGGAGACGCCGCCCACTCCCTGCCCCTTGGAAAGCAATCCGACCGACCGTTCGAGCCGGTCGAGCGACTGGGAGACCTTGATGTAGCGCATGATCGCACCGTAGGCCACGAGCAGCAGCACCGACAGGATGATTGCCACCACGCTCCAGAACGTGGCCCAGTACGTCGACAGTTCACTGACCTTGGTCCGACCCCGCATCAACGGCAGACGCCCACCCTCGTCGTAGGGCCGATGATCCTGAGGTAGTGAATCAGAGTCGTCCATCATGCGAACTACCAGCGAGCGCGACAGTCACCACCCGGCATCTCAGGACGGCGGACAGGAAGGGCGAGGTGGAAGTCACCAGCACCCCCACCAATTCTAGGCCCCGGCCAACTCAGCGCCTTTCAATCACAGGCGATGGAAAGGGGCAGAGCCATTATTCTCGGATCCGGCAGGGACAACCGTCCCCAGAGGCTCCCATCCCGGTCAGGAACCCTCCGATCCGTCAACGGTGGTACCCTGCCAAAAGTCTGGCTGGAACGTCCCAGAACGCGATGACCCCCGCACGACACATAAGNNTGGAAAAGCAAAGCGTCGGGTGTCGAACTCGCGCTTCGAGTGAACAGAATGTCAGCAGGCAACGCCGGTTGATGCGCACAGGAGAGGAAGCACGATGACGCAAGAGACGAAAATCAAGTACGCAGCTGTCGGATGCGGGGGCATGGGACGCCGGCACCTGCGCGGGTTCGGGGCCCTGCACCACAGTTCCATGGCCAACATGCAACTCGTCGCCGCCGTCGACACCAACCTGGAGGCCGCCCAGTTCTACGCCTCTGAGGCACACGACCTCTACGGCATCGAAGTGCGTGCCTTCGCATCCGTCGCCGAGATGAAGGCGGCCATGCCCGATGTGCAGGCCGTCGATGTCACTACCGATACCGGGTCGCACCACCGCGCCGTACTCGCCTGCCTCGAGCAGGACCTCCACGTCCTCTGCGAGAAGCCCCTCGCCATTACGACCGGTGCCTGCGACATCCTCCTCGCCGAAGCGTCGCGGCGCCACCGCGTCTTGTCCGTGGCCGAGAACTTCCGTCGCGACCCGATCAATCGCCTCATTCGTGCCCTCATCGACGACGGTGCCATCGGCGAGCCCCGCCTGATGATCGAGACGACCATCGGAGGTGCCGACCGCATCGTCATCACCCCGTGGCGCCACATGAAGCACACCGGCGCAATCACCCTTGATGAGGGCGTCCACCACGCCGACATGCTCCGGTATTACCTCGGCGAAGTCGCGACGGTCTACGGCGAGACGCGACTGCACGAGAAGGTACGCCACAATACCCGTTCGTCCGGACCCGGCGGGTTCTACGCCCGCTATGTCAACTCATTTCCGGACACCATCGAACCTACCGGTGAGGACGCCATCTACGCCCACCTCCGGTTCGAACGTGGCACTGTCGCGCACTGGGTCAATGACCATGCCGGACACGGGCGCGGCCAGTCTGGCCGGTTCGTCTACGGTAGCAAGGGATCCATCGACTCCCCGGGCGACCGAAATGGCAAACCGGTCACCTTGCACCTCACCGGCCACGACCCAATCTCCGGAGCGGAAATCCTCGAACATGCCCCGTCGTACCGGCTGGAACCACTCGCCGCCGAACTCTTCGGCGGCGAACGGGTCTGGACCTACGAGTTCGAGTTCAATGCGACCGACGCCAAGATCATGGCGCTGGAACTCTTCGAACTCGGTGAGTGCATCCGCACTGGCGCGACGCCCGAGGTCAGCGGTGAGGAAGGACGTCGTGACGTGGCGCTGACGTACGCAGCCTTCGAATCCGGGCGTCTCGGCCGGGCCGTGACCCTCAACGAACTCCTGCAGGCCTCCCACGGCCCCGCCTACGAGTATCAGGCCGAGATCGACCGCCAAATCGGCCTTTTGTGAGGAACGAACATATAAATTAGGCGGGGTGGTGGGGTGGTGGTTGCAAACCTCAAAGTCAGGCATCTCGCCACCCCCACTCCCGTCGCATCGGGAGAGGAGTAGGGGGTGGGGTGCCGGGTGGGGGGAGTGCCGGGTGGGGGTTACGCTCGATCCTCCAAGGCTCCGGATTTCGACGACGCCTCATACGCGCCAAGGCGTTCAATCCATCCACGCACGCCGGAGGCATCGGCACCCAGCGCCCGTACCACCTCCACAATCTCTCGGTCACCCTCGGACCAACCACCAATCCCGCCCGGTGACGCGATCCTCACCGCGCCCCACAGGGCATCCCAGTCAAATGCATCGCCAGGATCCGACCTGTCCATCTGGAGCGACGCGTGCGTCACCACTCGGTCGGCATCCGCCGGAAACCCCCACCGCATCGCGATTCCGGCACACATGGCACCGAGTGCAGAATATTGCGCCTCAGTGAACCCAGTTCGGGCGAACCCAACCAGTTCGATGCCGACCGTGCAGGCGTTCACCGCTGAGAACCGTCCGTCATATTGCACAAGCCACGCCGGTCGCCTGCGGTTCAGGGCGGGCCGGTTGCCAAACGCCGCCACATGGAACGCCACATCACCTTCCGGCACGATTCCTACCACCGTCCCGTCACGATCAATGGCGTAATGGGCGCTCACCCCACCCTGCATGGCGAAAGTGCGCAACGCGCCCTCCAGCGATCCCTCGGTCGAGTGCAACACGATCCCCCGAACATCGCCAGGAATCCGGCAGACACCACCGCGGTTCGGTGACGGTGCCGACCGGAACCGCAGCGACGCCTCGGGCCGGCGCGCATCACCCTCCCCATCGCCCCTGATTTCTACACGCTTCGCTTGGCCCTCCCCAACACCTTGATCTACCGTGTCCTGACCGTCTTCTCGGGTATTCGCATCACCCATGACGCACCTCCGATACGGAGACTGCGCGGGTCTCGCCCAAAAGTGGTCAGCTGGCAGGTACTTCAGGAGCCCGATGGATCAGCAGCACAGGCACCGGCGCGTGACGGGCAAGTGCGTCCGACACACTGCCGTGCAACAGGCGACCGATGGCGCCCCGGCCATGCGTCGCCAGCACGATCAGGTCGATAGCCTCGGTAGACACGACCTCAGAAATGGCATCCGTCACCACCGGTCTCGTCAGCACCAAGGTCCGCACGCGAATGCCATCCTCACGCAATCGGTTTGC
>DDYL01000178.1 GCA_002347925.1 Chloroflexi bacterium UBA2235
GAAGCGCATTCACATCAGGGGCGATGGGGTGGGGCGGGGCGGAGCCCCCGTGGCCTATCCAGTCCGATTGCTACCGGCCGACCGACGAAAGTGCATCACGCGCACTATCGAGCAGGACGGCGCGATAATCGTCGGCTACCCATTTGTTGCGCGCAATCCGCAGGAGGGTCGTGGCGAGATGGAACGGGATGCGTGCGCAGATATGCGCGAAGGCATCGTGGCGATCCGGAAAGTGGCAGGCGTACTCCCACAGGAAGTGCCCGATGAACGGTTCGGCTGCCCGACGCGAACCCCGGTTGCGGAGGAATGCATGCTGCAGCTCCCCGGCAATCCGCCCGACGTCGTATGAACGGTCACCGAAATGACTGCGTTCGAAGTCGATACCGCCAACCCACATGCCATCCCTGAACAGGAAGTTCGCCGGGGTCGCATCACCATGGAGGAGCACCTTGCGATCCTCCCACATTGGCCCGAACCCCATCCACCGTTCCCCGAGGGCGCGGAACTCTCTGTCGCCCGATTCCCCAAGGTGCCCGAGTTCGCGCAAAGTCCGCGACAGCTTCCGCAAGTACTTCACATCCGTGGCAAAAGCCACCGGTTCCTCGCGTGCCGTCCGGTTGTGCATTGTGGCCAGGAAGTACGCCAGCGCCGTCAGACGGGAATACAGGTCGCCTGACGACTGCCTGCCCTTCGCGACGGCATCAAGCACGACACCAAGGGTTTCCCCCTCCAAATACTCAAGGAAGAGTGCCCCGCCGATCTCCGGAACGGCCGCAAATGCCCGCATCACCTGGTGCGGATGCCCGTCCAGTCCGATCCCACGCATCCTCTCGATTGCCCGGAACTCGCGCAACATGCGGTTCGTGATCGCCCCCGACGCCGGGACGCCCGGGCGACCATAGAACTTGCCGATCACCTTTGCGCCGCTCTCACGGTCCTCATACTCGAAGACCGCATTCGACCCACCAAGGCGGTACGCCCGGATGCGGGCACGGTCGCCGTTCACCCCAAGCTGGGGGAAGACGTGGCGGACGAGGACAGAATGAGCCGGATCGGAATGCGGCAACGGACCGAGGCGTTCGCGTGACACAGTCCGAATGTACCTGACACCCTCGTTCTTCAGCCGAAATGTCCGCAAATCGGACGCGAAACGTAGCCGCTGCGAACCAAGCGGGGTGGTGGGGCGGTGGCGAAGCGCGTGTGTACCACGCGGGGTGGTGGTGGGGTAAGGCCTCGGTACCGGCGTACACGGTGGGCCATGGGCGGCGAGGTCACCGCCCCAACCCATAGCCCCCGTGTTTCAATACGCGTCGCTTCACCAGACCCCGTCGCCCCCGATCACTTGCTATCCGATTGACCCACCCGATTCGCGGTCCTAGTAGCCGCGACGCACGTCGATCACGTTCTGCAGTGCCTCGCCCTTCTCGAACCGGCCGACATTCTCCACGAACATCCCCCAGTTGAGACTCGTCGTCTGGTGCGAAGTGCCAGACACGTGCGGTGTCAGCAGGACGTTCGGCGCACCCCAGAGTGGGCTACCTTCCTCCAGGGGCTCGTTGCCAAAGACGTCCAGGCCAGCACCCGCAAGGTGGCCCGAATGCAGTGCCGAGGCGACCGCAGCCTCGTCAACGATCCCACCGCGCGAAAGCACCATCAGGTAGGACCGTGGACGCATCGCCTTGATATGCCCCGCGTGATAGAAGCCTCGCGTCTCCGGGGTAATCGGAATGGCGACCGCGATCACGTCAGACTCGGCCACGAGGGTCGGCAACCCATCCACGCGAAGCACGCGGTCCACAAACGAAGGGCGGGGCACGTCATTCGCGTCGAGGGCGATCACGCGCATGTCGAATGCATGGGCCCGTTTGGCAATCTCCGTGCCGATGCGCCCAAGGCCGATCACGCCGAAGGTCATGCCCGAGATCCCGACGTTATCGAGGAAGTTGCCAGCCCACCGATGCTCGCGTTGCGCGTCGATCAGGCGCCCGAGTCCCCGAGTGAAGTAGAGAAGCATCGCGAAGGTGTGTTCTGCAATCGTCTGGGCATGCGCACCGCGCGTATTCGTCACCGTGACACCGGAATCTGCCAGGCCATCGCAAGCGTGGACCCACTCCACACCTGCCCCGGGCGAATGGATCCACTTCAGGCGATGCGCCGCCCGCAACTCCGTCCCGGTCAAGCCGCCGCCGTAGACCACATCCGCGTCCCCGATCACATCAACGAGCGAGGCACGCTCCACTTCCACAATCTCAAGTCCCGGGTACGCCGCGCGCAACGCGGGAACGTCAGCCCCGTGGGACCACGCCATCACAACCTTCATGACACTCCTGCCTTCCTCATCACCCTATCGCCCCGCCTGATGCAAATACTCTTCGCTTGCCCTCGCTTCGCTCCCCATCACCTCCCAGTTCGTCCACGCTTCGCTTGCCCGGGGCACGTTAGCGGGGCGCCCGTAATCTACCCCATGGCAACGTCCATCCCGTCATAGCACCAAGTGATGTTC
>DDYL01000177.1 GCA_002347925.1 Chloroflexi bacterium UBA2235
GAACCAGGATGGTTGGACGCCCTGGTCTCAGTTGCTGCCTCAGATGCGCGGATCGGCAGCGTCGCAAGCCAGATGGTCTTTGCCCACGACCCGGAAACGATTCAGTCAGCCGGGATCCGGATCGACCGNNGCCGGCATCGCGTGGGACCGGGGATCCGGCGATCCCCGCATGAAGCCGGGCCCACCTGTGCCCGTCTTCGGCGCAAGTGCAGGTGCGGCACTCTATCGGCGGGCAATGCTTCGCCAACTTGGTGGCTTCGATCCGTCGTACTTCATGTACCTCGAGGATGTCGATCTCGCGTGGCGCGCCCGCCTAGCGGGATGGGAGAGCGTCGTCGCCCCAACTTCGGTAATCCGTCACGCTCACTCCGCCAGTGCCGGAGAGGGATCACCGTTCAAGAACTGGCACCTGGGACGAAACAAGGTCTGGACAATCGCGCGGTGCTATCCGGCACCCGGGCTTCTGGAATACCTGCCGGCCATCATCGGCTACGACCTCGCATCATTGCCGTACACGATGGTCACCCGTCGCGATCTCAGTCCTCTTCGCGGACGCATCGCCGCGCTTCGGGGACTGCGACCAATCCTTCGAAGCCGCACCCGACTGCACCAGACCTATCCCGGTGGATGGCAACGCACCCGTGAGTGGATGGAACCGATCGAACCACCCACTCGCGTCTTCGCGAGGTATCAACGGCTCCGAGACATCCTTGCTCACCGAGACACCAGATAGAACTGGCACATTGCGGCTCCGCCAACTCTCAGGCCGTCAAGGATTAGAACATATGTACTCACATCATGGTACACTTGTTCGCAATGATCCGCCGACGTTTCATGCGTGCCGGACGCGACCCGGACGCGCCCGCACCCATCCCGTTATCCATCTCTGACCTCTCCCCGTGGTTGGATGAACCGCAGGGTGACGGTATCTCCCACCTTCCGTCGCACACCAGTCCTGTCGAAGTCGCCCCGCATCAGTCTTGGGAGGCGGATACCGGGGGCAGACCAACGCCCCGTGACNNGGTCCACCGGCAGAACCGACTGTCGACCCGCGTCCTCGCGCCGCCGCGCGTGCGTTTGACGCCCTCGCCTCACGCGCGCATACCGTGAAGCAGATGAGAACCAGATTGATCCGCGCCGGTTTCGAAGACGAGGTGGTCACCGATACGGTGGCACGATTGCTGGAACTCGGATACCTGAACGATGGGACTTACGCCGACGCCTGGGTCGCAACCCGGCGTGAACACCGCCTGCATGGCGAGGTTCGCCTCCGCCACGACTTGGCGCAACGTGGCGTCGCCCCTGAGACCATCACCCTCGCGGTCGTCGACGATGGCGAGGAGCTGACCCGTGCCAGGGCCGCCATCGAGAGACGGGTCGGTTCCCTCGCCGGTTTGGACCGGGAAGCATTCTCGCGACGCCTGGGATCGTTCCTCGCCCGGCGTGGGTTCCGCGCGTCTATCGTCACCGCGGTTGTCCGAGATGCCTACGCCTCATCCGTAGACGACCGCGACCCGCCGGGTATCTCAGGCGATGAACTGGACGCAGGAACCGACAGCGAGTAAACCCTGCCCGTCATCGACCGCGCGGACTCCTCGGTGGCCTATGATCGCCAAATGGATGAACCATTCGGACTGATCCGCGACTTCAGTGCCACCGGGAATGACTACCCTGAGACGGTTCGGATCTTCAACCAGATCCAAGGTGAGGACGGCCTGACGGTCGAGGCACTCCGCACCCAGGATGAGGGATGGCCGGGAGACACGTACCGTGCCCACAGATGGGTGGCCGTTTCCAGCGACGGCGACGTGATCGGATGCTGCGATGCCAGGCACGTGCCCAATCAGTTCGACCCAAGCCGGTACAGCGTCCTCGTCTTCGTCTCACCAAGCCACCAACGACGGGGATGGGGGACACGCCTGCTTCGCCATGCCGAAGCGGTCCTGAAACCGCTGGGTGCTCGCGAATTCATCGGAGAGGCAAAGGCAAACGCGGTCGGCAGCCTTGCCTTCCTTGGCAAGCACGGGTTCGAGGAAACGCACCGGCTATGGGAGTCGCACCTCGATGTCGCGCTGTTCGACCCGTCACGGTTCTCTGCTCAGATTGCCCGGACCGCCTCCGCCGGCGTCACCATCAGAACTTTGGCGAACGAGCGATTGCGCATTCCAGATTGCATCGAAAGGCTTCATGCCCTCCATACCGGGATTGAGGCTGACGTACCCCGACCGGTCCAAGCAAACGCAGTTTCAATTGAGACCTTTACCTGGCAAGTGACCGATCATCCCACGACAATTCCAGAGGCCTTCCTGATCGCGTGCCGGGGCGAGGAATATGTCGGCCTCACGTATTTGCGCCGGGTTCCCGGACTTCCCTACATCCTGTCGCAAGCCTTGACCGGAGTGACCCGCCAAGCGCGGGGCCTGGGCATTGCGACCGCCCTCAAGGTGGCGGGCATCGAATGGGCGCGGGCCGAAGGCATCCAGGAAATCAGGACGTGGAACAGTCAGCGCAATCCACGCATGATTTCCATCAACGAACGTTTCGGATTCATTCGGGAGGTCGCAATGTGCGAGTTCCGCAAGGACCTCCGCGAATGACCCGCTTGGCATAGTCGGACGTTGGGCAAACCCGGACTACGGCGTGACAACCACCCGAAGGCCCTCACCTCGGCGAGTGACGTCAAAGGCCTCCTGCACTTGGGCAAGGGGAAACTGGTGCGAGACCAGGGCGGATGCGTCGAACCTGCCGCTCGCCAGAAGGCTGAGCGCCACCCGGAAATCCTCACTCGTGCACGCACTGGTGCCAGTGACGATCAGTTCGCCGTAATGGATCAGGTTGGCCGAGATCGTGGCGTCACCGGACCCGGGATACCCGGCGAACAGGTTCACCCGACCTCCGGGGCGCACCCACCGCAACAGGTCATGCACCAGACCCGGCACCCCGATCGCGGCAATCGCCACGTCGGCCCCATCACCTCCGGTTACCGAACGCACAACATCCAGCACTTCATCATGAGTCGGATCGAGCGCCATTGTCGCGCCCATCGCCATCGCCTGTTCACGTCGCGCGGTCGATGGCTCGCTCACGATGATGGCCCGTGCGCCGGCCAGACGGGACATCTGGACGTGCATCAGGCCAATCGGACCGGCGCCGGCCACCACCACCACATCCCCGACACCCACCTGGCTCTGCCGCTGCCCATTCACCACACACGCCAGTGGTTCGGCAAGCGACGCCTCGGCATCGGCAAGCGTGTCCGGGATAGCCATGAGGATGCCCCGACGTGCCGCATGCGCCGGCACAACCATGTACTCGGCAAACCCGCCGTCGTACTTGTAGCCAAAAGCCTCACGACGCTTGCAGTGGTTTTCCATCCCGATCACGCAGAAGCGACAGGCGCCGCACGTGATCCCCGGCGGAAAGACCACCCGTTGGCCGATAGGCAGACCAACCGCTGCCTCCGCGCCTTCGCCGAACGAGACGATATGCGCCGCAATCTCGTGTCCAAGTACGCGCGGCGGGTAGACGCCACGCGTCTTGCCTCCACCGAGGATCCGTAAGTCGGTTCCGCACACGGCGCAGGCGTTGACCCTGAGAAGGACCTCGCCCAGACCAGGCACCGGCACTGGGGCCTCGCGCAATTCCATCTGGTTCGGACCGAGAAAAAACGCGGCCTGCATCAGCGCGCCATGCGCAATCGTCGTCGCCACCGGAACTCCCTCATTCGCCCGTCATACACTTGCGGACCCACCGTCCGCACCGGTCGCAGCACCCTCGGCAAGGGTCTGTCTGACCGGCCTTTGCAGTGTACGCACCGTCACGCGAACCCGCCGACTCGACCGCGACCGTTCAAATGCGGCCCCGGAAACGGCGGAAGCGACCCGTAGACTAGTGCCACAGGCCCGATATGGAACGTACGTACGAACCCACCCCCGCGCCGGCACCATCACCGGACATCCGGCAGTTCCTTGCCACCCAACTCAATCCACCCCAGATGGATGCCGTCACCCACGGGGATGGCCCCCTCCTGATCCTTGCAGGCGCCGGATCGGGCAAGACCAGGGTCATCGCCTACCGGATCGCCTACATCATCCGGGAGCGCCAGATCCCACCATGGCAGATCCTCGCCGTCACATTCACCAACAAGGCCGCCCGCGAACTTACCCACCGCGTGACCGAACTCACCGGCGAGGATCAGGCACGCCAAGTCAGGATGGGAACCTTCCACGGACTTTGTGCCCGCTTTCTGCGGTCGGATATCGAACTGCTTGGCCGGCGCTACGACCGGAACTTCACCATCTACGACACCGACGATCAGTTGCGCGTCCTCAAGAGGCAGTTCGCCGAGGCCGGACTCAACCCGAAACTCGTCAGCCCGAACGCCGTCCTGGGCGCAATCGGGCGACTGAAGGACCGACTGGTCAGCCCGGCGCAGGCTGCCAGTGCGAGCGAGTCCCACAACCCCTTCGAGACCGCCGTCGCAACCCTCTACCGGCGCTATCAGGACGCCCTCGAGGCGGCCAACGCGGTCGACTTCGGCGATCTGATCAATCTCATGCTGCAGTTGCTCGAGAACTTCCCGGACGTTCGGCAACGCTACGCCAACAGGTACCGGCATGTCCTCGTCGACGAGTACCAGGACGTCAACGAAGCCCAGTACCGCCTCGTCAAGGCCATCGCCGGCGACCACCGCAACCTGACCGTCGTTGGTGACGACTCGCAAGCGATCTACGGATGGCGTGGCGCAGACGTCCGTTACATCCTGCAGTTCGAACAGGACTTCTCCGAGTGCACCACGGTCCGCCTCGAACAGAACTACCGCTCGACCCAGACGATCCTTGTCGCCGCCCAAGCCATCGAGGCCGGTCTGACAAAACGTCACGCCAAGGAACTGTGGACGGCAAACCGGAAGGGCGACCCGATCACCGGCGTCGTGGCCGGGAACGAGACTGACGAAGCCCAGTTCGTGATCCGGGAGATCGACCGCCTCATCGGCACCGGGATCGCCTACCGCCAGATCGCAATCCTCTACCGAACCAACGCGCAGTCCCGTGTCCTCGAGGAACAGTTGGTACGCCGTCGCCTGCCATTCCAGATGGTTGGAGGTACCCGGTTCTACGATCGGAGAGAGATCAAGGAGGTCATCGCCTACCTGCACCTCCTGATCAATCCGTATGACACCGATGCGTTCCGGCGTGCTGGCGCAACCCGCAAGGGGCTTGGCGACACGACCATCGACAAGTTCGTCGACTGGGCGGCCGAGACATCGCGCCCAGTCGTGGATGGACTGATCTCACTGCTCCGAGCGGAAGCCTCCGAACGTACGGCCCCATTGATCACCCAAGCCGAATCGCCAGACCCGGACGAAAAGCCCGGGGCCGAGCGAAGCGCATCTGAATCAGGGGCGATGGGCCATGTGAAATCAAGGGGTGATGGGGCGGTGGGGTGGGGCTCGGGCCCATTGCCGTGGAACCGACGTGCCCACGAACTCCTCCTCGCCTATGCGCGCGACCTTGACGCACTGATCACCGGTCTCCGTACCCTTTCACTTCCCGACCTCCTCGACCTGCTCCTCAAGCGGACCGGTTTCCGGGAGTACCTCCTGGAACACCGTGACGACAACGGCGAGGAGCGGTGGGAGAATGTCCAGGAACTCAAGTCCGTGGTCACGGAGTACGGGGCATCGGGTGCCGACGAGGGCCTACGTCTCTTCCTGGAAAATGCAGCCCTTGTGTCGGATGCAGACACAATCCGGGCGGGTCCACGTGATGACGTCGTGACCCTGATGACCCTTCACACCGCCAAGGGACTCGAGTTCCCCGCGGTCTTCATCGTCGGCATGGAGGAGGGCATCTTTCCCCACTCCCGCGCCCTTGAGGAAGGCAATATCGACGAGGAACGACGCCTCTGCTACGTCGGGATCACGCGGGCGATGCAGGCACTCTATCTCGTTGGCTGCCGCTCGCGTTCGTTCCGAGGAATGTTCGTCGAAAACGACCCTTCGCGGTTCCTCGGGGAACTTCCCGGAGAACTCGTCCGGTGGGTCGATGGAAATGGCTTCCGCCTCGATGCGGCACGGGTCATGGCGATGCAGTCCGGCGCGTGGCCCGGCCACGGCACATCACGCGCTGCCGGATCATGGGGCGGAGGCAGCGCCACCGGATCACCATCCAATCTCCCGAGTCGTCCCGTCGATCCCAATCGTTCGCTCTCACCGGGCGCGCCCACGCCTATCCGGCCATGGTCCGGTCAAGCCACACGGGTCGGAGGCCCTCCCGCAACCCGCCAGGCTTCACCGGGACTGTCCGGGCCAGGCACTCCCGGCAACCGACCCTTCAATGGCCCCACTCCCACCCCACTGCGACCCGGGTTGGAAAACATTCCCGGACTGCGTCGGGCAAGCGACCTTGCACCGGGTATCCGCCAGGGCCAAACACCTCCGGCGCCCCCCGCGCCTCCATCGCCGACCTACGGTCTTGACGAGCGTGTCCGTCACCCCTCATTCGGGGATGGCACGGTCATCCAGATCGAACCGGGTCGCGGAACCGAAGTCATGATCCAGGTGAAGTTCGACACCGTCGGGGTCAAGAAGCTTTCGACTGGCCTCGCACCACTGACCCGCATTCCGTGACACCGGAAGCGCAGCGTCTTGCAATCAGGGGCAATGGGGGGCAGACGACGAACGGCGTCAAGGTCTCGAAGCCAACATGCCGGACCAATCCGTGTGGGCCTCTCGTGCGTATGCTGCCTGACCCGTGTCACGCCTCTCCCGACACAGCGCGGGAGAGGTGCAACGGAAGCGAAGCATATTTCAATCAGGCGGGGTGGTGGTAGTTGCGGGCACAATTCTGTGCGACGACACAGGCGTATCCAGACACAGGGGTTCGGGGCCCATGCCAAGCGAGGCGTCGATACATCAGGGGCCATCGGAGCACCGTCCGGTCCGCGGGCATCCCTGCCCAGCGCCTCGCGCCGTTC
>DDYL01000028.1:0-6057 GCA_002347925.1 Chloroflexi bacterium UBA2235
GCGTCAAGGATGGAACTGCATGTCCGCAAGAGGCCCGACCCGAAGAAGCAGGCGCAATACGCGTCCCGCTTTGAGTGGGCACAACATCTGGCCGTCTTTCACCAAGGAGACAAGCGTGCCTCGGTAGTGTGGAACGGCACCGATGAGGTGTCAACTGTTTCCCTGAAAGCATCCGGCGGTTCGGCCATTCTGATCGACAGTGAGGGCCGTGAAACCCCGTTGGCGGCTGATGGAGACGGACGCCTTGTGGTGAGCCTTCCGCCTGCCTCGCGCCATTTCGATCTCTTTGGCGGCGACCCACCCGGCTACTTCTACATTGGCGGTGCGACGTACCTGATCGTCGAAGCAGGTGTGCCCGCAGATGCACCGGTTGACGCCACTGGATTTGTCCGCCAGACCGGAAAGTAGGCCCGGCATTTCCGGATGACCTTTCCTGGACAACGTCCCCAAAGCGGTGGGTGGTCAGGTGAGGATCATCGAAGCCCGGGCCTTCTCAGCACGGGGGTGGCTCGCGACGATGCAGACGGACTGTCCCACAATGCCAATGACCACCCATTCCAACTTCGCCCGGTCGTCGGTTGGGTCACACGGGCGCCGGGTAGGAGCCAATGCCTTGTTCGCCCGGTCCTCAGCTTGGCCCGCATCGTCCTGCAGGTTCACCGAAACAGACCTTTGACCGTCAGGAATTTCGAGTTCGTCGCACACACCCCCGACCACCTGGATGTCGCGTGCCCGCCTTGTCACTCGGGTCGGCAGCCAACCGGTGTTCTGGACAACCACACTGACGCGCCACGTCCTGCGCTTCCGCAGGTGAAGGATGGCAATGGCCCGTGCGAGTTCGGTGGCGTGGATGCTTGCATCTGCTCAGGATGCCGACCTATTACCCGCCGGCCCGGTCTCGGAGTACGTGACGGCCAGACGCCAGATGTCACGATCCTCATGACCGTATCCGATAGATCCAATTACCCAAGTTCCGGAAACTCTTTCTCAAATTCATGAAGAATATCGGTACGTCCTGCAACCCTCGCGTAATGATCAACGGGAACAGCCGCCATGGTGGGGGCCCCGGAATTCAGTGCCAAAATGACTGGTAGAGTACGGCAACGATGGCCGACCGGGGCGGAACACCCCTCCCAACGGTGGCACTCGCCAACGTGATCGTGGGACTACCCAAGTGTTCTCCGTGCCGCAGCACGCCACCGCGAAGGAGCAGTTACATGACGACGCGACGCATCATGTTGGCCCGTCTCGGGCAGGCAGGCGCGATGGTAAGCCTCCCTGGATTGCTTCTTGCGGCATGTGGCGAACAGACACCTAAGGCCTCGCCAACCAAGGCGCCTGAGGCGGCCAAGGGAGAGACGGCGAAGCCCGTCGCGGTGGCTTCCACGCCCGTCCCTGCACCAGCAGCGCCGTCCACCGGAGCTCCAAAANNCGGGTGGAACCATCAAGATTGCCCTTTACCAGGAACCCGGGAACCTCAATCCGTACCTGAATGTGCAGAACGCCGGTAACGTGGTCCGGAACACGATCTTCGGTGGCATGGTTCGACCAAATGAAAAGGGCGAATACGTTCCGGACCTCGCCAAGGAAGTGCCCACAACCAAGAATGGCCTGGTCTCCGCGGACGGCAAGACTGTCACGTACAAGCTCCGCCAGGACGTCAAGTGGCACGATGGAAAGCCGTTCACGGCCAAGGACGTGAGGTTCACCTTTGACGTGATCATGGATCCGGCGAACCCGGTGACGTCACGGTTGGGCTACCGTGACATCGAGTCGTTCACCATGAAGGATCAATACACCTTCGAGGTCCGGTTCAAGACGTTCTTTGCGCCGTTCATATCACTCTTTGGCGCAATCCTGCCAGCGCACGCATTCGAGGGCAAGACCGCGATTGACAAATCCGACTTCAACCGGAAACCGATCGGCACCGGCCCGTACAGGTTTGTGGAATGGGCGTCCGGCGATCACATCACGGTTGCCAAGAACCCGGATTACTACGTCAAGGACAAGCCCTACATTGACCAGGTGATATTCCGGATCACGCCCAGCCGAGAGGTCGGGATCGCCCAACTCAAGACCGGCGAGGTCGATGTGGTCTGGAACCTGATCGAAGCCCAGATACCCGAGTTCGAGGGTGACAAGGAAATCGACGTGTGGGCCAAGCCGGGCGTGGGCGTGGAACGCCTTGTCCTGAACTTCAGCACGCCGACCGGCGAAAGGGCGGGTGACCCGACGACCAAGCACCCGGTACTCAGCGATCCCAAGGTCCGCGAGGCGATCGAACTCGCGATCAACAAGAAGCTCATCGTTGATAAGCTCCTCTATGGCAAGACGACCGTCGGCACGTCACCGCTGTCCACCGGTTGGGCCGCTCCGGCAATCCCCGCGAGCGAGTTCAATCCCGAGAAGGCCAAGAAGCTTCTTGAAGATGCTGGGTGGAAGGCCGGGCCGGACGGGACACGTGTCAAGGACGGTGTGAAGGCAAGCCTGACCTATCAGACGACGTCTGGCGACAAGTTGCGGGAGATGGCCCAGCAAGTCGTGCAGGAGATGCTCAAGGAAGTCGGAATTGCGCTTGAGATCAAGAACATCCCTTCTGCCTCACTTCTTGGGACATGGGCGGACAATGCACCTCGCGCCAAAGGCACATTCGACATCAACATGTGGACGACAAATCCGGGCATCGACCCGCACTTTCACCTGTTCAGCTATTTCCATTCATCGCAGATCCCGACCGACTCAAACAAGGGTGAGGGCCAGAACTACGCTCGCCTGAAGGATGACACCGTCGACAAGTCGCTCGACGAGGCAGGTTCGACGCCGGATCTGGACAGACGCAAAGCCGCGTTCGAGCGGGCCGTCAAGGCGGTCACCGCGTCACGCGCGCACATCTTTCTCTACAACCGACTGGACGTTGATGGCGCACGGAAGTACGTGATGGGTCGCACCCACAATCCATGGGACAACCTCGCGTGGGACCTCGAGAACTGGTGGCTCAGCAAGTAGGCGGGTCCGTTGAGGTGCCGGCGCACCGCTGCATGTTGCGTTGACCTATTGAATCCTGCGTACCTTCCGACCGGCCAAATAATGGTGTCAGCACCGATTGAAACGTGACCGACGGGGTAAGGGCCGAATGCCATCAAGTGGACGTGGCCTGACTTGGCACGTGGCAACGCCTGCAGCCAGATCCTGAGGCACGACGAGAGCAAAGAGGCGCCTTGATGACCCGGTATCTGGCACGCCGAACTGTGCAGGCGGTGCCACTGCTGCTGTTCATGACACTCGTCGTGTTCATCCTCCTGCGGGCCACGCCTGGCGGGCCGCTGTCCATGTATGAGGCTGACCCGACGGTGACGCCCGAAGACCTCGCCCGGCTTCGCGCCCAGATGGGTCTGGACCAACCAGTGCCCCTCCAATACCTCCGCTGGCTTGGCGCGATGGTCTCGGGTGATTGGGGTTGGTCGCTCGTCACGAAGCGCCCGGTCACGGTGATGATCCTCGAACGACTGCCGAACACCCTCCTGCTGATGTCCATCACATTCGTCATGACCCTCGCAATCGCGGTTCCGATCGCCATCATCTCCGCAATGCGACAGTACTCGTGGTTCGACCACGTCGCGACCACCATCGCCTTTGCCGGGAACTCGCTCCCAACTTTCTGGATTGGCCTGATGCTGATCATGGTCTTCGCCGTCGGCCTACGTTGGCTTCCCGCCGGGGGCATGTACACCCTGGGCGAACCCTATTCATTCGGAGATCGGCTGAAGTACCTGATCCTGCCCGTAACCACCTTGGCCATCTTTGATGCGACCCACTACATCCGGTACTTGCGATCGTCGCTCCTTGACGTGATCCGGCAGGATTACATCCGCGTGGCGCATGCCAAAGGGCTTGACGGAACGACGGTCCTTCGTCGACATGCATTGCGCAATGCCGCAATCCCGCTCGTCACCGTGATCGCGATTGACCTTCCCCAACTTTTCAGCGGCGCGCTGATCACCGAAACGATCTTCGCCTGGCCGGGAATGGGGCGCCTGTTCTGGGAGGCATCGGGGCGAGTCGATTACCCCGTTCTCATGGGAATCTTCACTGTCGCATCCACCCTGGTCATTGCCAGCAATCTTCTGGCCGACGTGGCGTACGCGTGGCTGGACCCGCGAATCCGGTACCGATAAATGGCGGGCCAGCCTGATCTATGGCCGGCTTCCGAGGGCCGCTCCCGCCACGCACCGGCTTCATCATCGGGCCTTGCAACGCCTTCCGCAGCAAAACCAATTGGCCTCTGGAGCCTGGCTTGGCGACGGTTCCGGCGTCACCGGATGGCACTCGTTGGCCTGGGAATCCTGCTGATCCTTGCGTCGGGATCGTTGCTGGCGAACTGGATTTCACCGTACTCGCCGATCAAGACATCGCTCGTCGAGATGCTTGACCGTCCGTCGCCTGCACATCCCATGGGAACGGACGAACTCGGACGTGACCTCTTCACGCGCATCCTGCATGGTGGGCGTGTGTCCCTTGCCGTTGGGTTCCTTGCCGTCGCACTCGCGGTGTCTATCGGATCGACCGTCGGTGCGATTGCGGGTTTCTACGGAGGATGGGTAGACAACATCCTAATGAGGGTCGTCGACTTCATGATCGCGTTGCCATCGATCTTCGTGCTGATCCTCTTGGCAACGATCTACGGGACTAATCCGGTGACCCTGGTGATCGTGATCGGTGGGCTACGATGGATGGGGACCGCCAGACAGGTCCGCGGCGCCTTCCTGAGTTTGCGTGAACGCGAGTTCGTCGAAGCGGCACGGTGCCTCGGCGCCTCCCCCGCCCGGATCATCCTTCGCCATCTCTTGCCGAATGCGGTCGGGCCGATCATTGTGGCATCGACCCTTGGCATCTCGGGTGCAATCCTCGCCGAGTCGAGCCTGAGCTACCTAGGTCTCGGCATCCAACCGCCGATGGCAAGTTGGGGAAACATGCTCCGCAACGCCCAGGATCAGATGGTGCGGGCCCCATGGACGGCAATCTTTCCGGGCCTGATGATCTTCCTTACGGTCGTGGCCGTGAATTCGATCGGAGACGGGCTACGCGATGCCCTCGACCCGCGCAAAGTGGAGGGGCGCTAAGTCTTCACTCGCATCCCGGTCACGGGATCACCACGCGTTGGATCCGGTGGTTCCCGTACTCGGAGACCAGCAGATCGCCTTGGACATTGACCGCCAATCCGATGGGCTCATCAAATTCGCGGACGCCCTTCCCACGGCGACCAATCACATGTTCGGGAACGGGATCAACACGATCCGAAAGACCGAAAATCTGGATCCGATCGTTGCTGGTATCGGCCACAACGAGGCGTCCCTGGCCATCAAACAGCACGCCTTCAGGCCCACGGAATTGGCCAGGTTGACTTCCGATCCCACCCACCGTCCACCGATGCCGACCATCCGGATCAAACACTTGGACCCGATGGTTTCCCGAGTCCGCAACTGCCACGTTTCCGCTTCGGTCCACAGCGAGACCGATGGGTGCATCGAATTCGCCAGCGCCATCCCCAGGGCCACCCAAGGCACCGAGGAAACGCCCCTCGGTGGTGAGCCTCTGGATCCGGTGATTTCGGGAGTCTGCAACAAGCACGATGCCGGCATGAGAGATAACCACCCCACGCGGAACCGCAAACCCATCGGGCCCCGCTCCGGAACGACCCCAAACCCCACGGACCCGGCCATCCGCGGTGAAGACCTGGATTCGGTTGTTGCCACCGTCCGATACAACTACCGACCCATCCGGGAGATAGGCGATGCCCTCGGGAAACCGGATCTGGCCGGGTGCCGACCCGATTGACCCAAAGACGCCGAGGGGGTCGCCGTTTGCGGATACATGCTGGATACGGGAGTTGCCGGCATCGACGACCAGGATCGTCCCGTCGGGGAGCGCGGATAGGGCGATCGGGCCATCAAAGAATCCAGGCCCGGTCCCTTTTTTCCCGAAGATTTCCGGAACCTCTGTCCGTTCGCCTTTGGCGACAGCCTGCCCCGGCTCGATGGGGCGTCCACCGTCAGACAT
>DDYL01000028.1:6126-6318 GCA_002347925.1 Chloroflexi bacterium UBA2235
TCCAGACCCACGACTGTGTAGTCGTGACCGTGTCGCCTCTCAGCGCTCCGATACCGTCTGCCTGCCCCACACCAATCTCACCCATGCGCGACAATGAATACAACGGGGCTGACCGGCATCTCGGTGGACGTCGGATCGGTGCAACAACACCTGGAGGTGAAGTGATGATCGGATACTGGCGCGGAATTGGCT
>DDYL01000028.1:6364-18806 GCA_002347925.1 Chloroflexi bacterium UBA2235
TCCCCGGGGGCGGTCGTGGTACTCCGTGGAACCGCGCATATCTGGGTCGCGGACGACGATGGCGTGCTTCATTGGGTTGGCGACACCCGCGCCTTTGCCGGGAAACGAGTCGACTGGGATGCAAAGCGGGAAGTCACGCGTGAAGAAATCACCCAGTACAGACGCGGTGGCCCATGGCTGTCATCGGGCCTGCTGAAACTCGCTGATCCAATCTACTTGGTGAAGTGGGAGACATCCGAAACCTCCCCGACACTCTTGCACATTCAGTCAATTGCTGACGTGGAGCTCTTCGGTATTTCAGGCGACAACTGGGGGGCCCTCGTCTACGACCAAGCACTCTGGGAACGACGCTTCGGGATCAGTGCGGCTTCCCTGGCGCGGGGCATCCTGGCGCCCGTCGCCTCACTGGGGGCAAGCCCAAGCCCGGCCACGACCCCTCCAGTTGTGGTGTCGAATAGCGCGCCCGGTTCGGGAACCGTCACTACAGTGGCAACGACCACACCGACAATTGACGTCCGGTCCGAAACCTACCGCCTCAACCGTACGCCTCGCCTCGGACCGGATGGAGACATCACGCTTGGAACCGGTGCCTCGTGGACTGAGGGGACCGGCATAAACTCGAAAGACCACCGGTTTGACACCATCTACTCGTCCCACGTGCTTCACGAGTGGACCGTGGTTTCCGGTGGCGACCCGATTTTCGCGCGCGTGGTGGCAACCAATCTTGACTACAACAAGGAGGTTGTGACGACCACTGACTTGGCGCGGAAGGTGCTGTCGTTCTATTGCACGGGATCAACGACGTGTACTGGTACCGACGCCCCGTCCGGTACGACGACCATCGGAGGCTTCCCGGCGCTTCGCTACGACACCCGGACGCGAATCGAATACTGGGACGGTTGCAGCGGTTGCACGCAGACGCTTGTCCAGCACGAATGGGTGGCAATCCACCTCTTCGTGATCCGTGGCAACTGGGGATATGAAATCCGGGTGTTCGGTGAGTACCCAGCAACGTTCCTGACAAAGGTGCAGGACTTCCTGACGATGGTTGCAAAGACAGAGCTGCGGACAAATCCGTAACCGTGCATGACCGTACGCAGGGCTAGGATTTCCAACCGGCGAACCCGCGGGCACCAGAAATCTGAGAGGTACACGCATGGCTGCACCTCTCGCCTGCGGGCGGTACCTCAGCTCCGGGCTTCCATCGGAACCTTGACACCATTCTGGTACGCACCGATCACTACGGATCCGGCGTCCAGCGGGTCGCCCGAATAGATCGTGAAATCGGCATCAAGCCCGGGTGCGAGGCTCCCGATACGGTTCGCAACACCACTGATCTGCGCGGGCCAGGTGGTCATCGCTGAAAGTGCGTCCCGATGCGCCATCCCTTCGCGGACTGCGAGGAGGGCGTAGAGGCGCAAGTGGGCGCTCGGGGTAACCGGATGATCCGAACAGATTGCGACTTTCACGCCTGCGCGGGCAAGAATTCCAGGCGTCGCAAACGTCTTGGCGCGGGTCTCGACCTTCGGGGGTGAACCGAAGGTTGGTCCCACAACACATGGAATGTTGCGCGATGCGAGCAAGTCGGCCATGAGGTGCGACTCGGTCGCGTGTTGCAGCACTACCCCAACCCCGAATTCGGTGGCGATGCGCATTGCGGTATGCATGTCATCGGCCCGATGGCTATGCGCCAGCAACGGAAACTCGTGGCGCAGCACGCGCACAAGGGACTCCTGGCGCAAATCACGATCGGGCGACTTCGAGGAATCTTCAACGCCAGCATCCAGTTTGCGGGCATATTCCTGAGCCTTGACGAATGCCTCGCGAAGGAGCGCCGCGGTGCCCATTCGGGTCGACGGCATCTTCCGCTGGTCACCATAGACGCGCTTGGGGTTTTCACCGAACGCAATCTTCAGGCCGCACGGGTCGCGAACGACCATGTTGTCGACGCAGTCGCCCCACGTCTTGACCAGCGTCCCGAGGCCGCCGATCACGTTCCCACTTCCCGGCAGGACGACCGCCGAAGAAACGCCGTGGGAAGCAGCATTCCGCAAACCGGATTCTTCAGGATTGATCCCATCAAGCGCCCTCAAGTGCGGCGTCAGTGGATCAGTCATGTCGTTGGTGTCGTCACCCTCGCGCCCGACGGCTTCCTCGTGGATTCCAAGGTGCGTGTGGGCGTCAATGAAACCCGGTGTGATCGTCNNACAATCGTGGCGTTGCCGGGGATCGCCACGTGAGAGCCGACTTCAACCACCAACCCATCGCGGATCAGCAACACTCCATCCGGAATGTCGTCGCCGGCCATGGTCAAGATTCGTGCGCCGGTGACTGCAAGCCACCCGCCAGATCCGGAAGTTGCCGCCATTATCCCTACTCCTAAACGTGTACATTACAGAATATCCCGGCCTTGCCAGTGAGTCTGGTTACACCGGTCTGCCAAGACATGATCGGGTGCCCGTGGGTGCCATACGGCAGTGAAGGTCCAACCACGGTCTGGACCATGGTAGCCGTCACCCTTGCGTACCATGTCGCCATCAGGCTTCATTACCAGGTACCGGCAACTCCGAACACCGCGGGCCTCCGTGGTTCCCTATCATCCATCATCGTGCGTCGGGGCGTTGAAAGACGTGCGCCCCGCGATGCGAGGGGGAGAGATATCAATGTCGCGGATCAGATTTGCACAATGGGGCGTCCAGCACGGGCACGCGTCAGGCAAGGCACTTGCCCTCCGGGCCAATCCGGCAACCGAACTCGTCGGGGTATTCGAGGCAGACGATGAAGTCCGGGCGAGGGCCAAGGCGGACCCGGCCTATTCGGACATCCACTGGTACGCGCACCCAGACGAATTTCTGGGAGATGCGTCCATCCCGGCCGTCGCCGTCGAAGGTCGCAATACCGAGAGTCTTGAGATGGCCCGTCACTCCGTATCTGCGCGGAAGCATGTGTGGTGGGACAAGCCGGCGGGCGATGACTGGGCCGGGTTCAAGTGGATTGCCGAGCAGGCGGAGGCCCACGAGCTCCTGCTGCAAATGGGCTACATGTACCGCTACCACGATGGCTTCAACCTCATCTCACATCTTGCACGAGAGGGTGCGCTTGGCGACGTTTTCAGCGTCCGTGCCCACATGAGCACCAATATCCCGGTGACCGCGTGGCCCTCGAACAATACCCGTGAGGCAATCTCGTCACATCTTGGGGGCATGCTTTTCGACCTCGGGGGTCACATGCTCGACCAGGTTTTATGGGTAATGCGCGACGAACGGCCAGCCCGCGTCACGAGCTTTCTCAGGAATGACACGACGCCCGAAGTGCCCGCGTTCTCAGACAACACCCTCGGGGTGTTCGAGTTTGGGAAGGCGTTTGCCACCGTCGACATCGCGGCGATGGAACCGTCGCCGATGGCGCGCCGATTCGAGGTGTACGGCACGCACGGCTCGGTGACGATGGAGCCTTTTGAACCCGCCGATTCGCTCCGTCTGGTACTGACCAGGGCATGGGGTTCCTACTCGCCAGGCATTCAGCATGTTCCGTTGGCCGGACTTGGACGCCAACGCCTCTACGAACTTGAGGTTGAGGGCCTGATACCTGTCCTTCGCGGCGAGCAACGGGCCGACCGTCCGCTTACGCACGAAGTCGTGGTCCAGGAAACCCTCCTGCGTGGCACCGGGCACCTGCGTAGCTAGCCAGAAGAACAAGACACCCAGTGCGCCAGTCACCCAATCGCTGGAACTGTCCCATGGGGCGGTACCATCTAACCACGTTACCAAGTCGCCATCCGGTGGGTAGGCGGTGATTGTCACCCCCGGTCCGGTGCATGACCTCGTCAATTGGCGCCGTGAACCGGGACCCTACATGAATCTGGAACTCCACCTTAAACTTGCTGACCTCGAGCTTCATTCACCCGTGATGATCGGCGCGTTCACCGGATGGGCCGACGCATCGGTCGGTGCGTCCGGTGCCGTGCGGTTCCTAATCGAGGCACTCGGGGCCGAGAGGCTCGCGACATGGGACGGGGACGAATTCTATGATTTCGTCGAACTTCGCCCAGTGTCCAGGACGGTCGGGGCGAGAGACCGCACCCTGGATTGGCCTCACGGCGAGTTCTGGGTGGTCCGAGACGTGCCGACTGCGTTGGGAGGACGCGCGACCGCCCCCTCACTTTCGGATCGCGAAGACGACGGAGATGCCCCAGCGACCCGAAGCCTCCTGCTCTTCATCGCGCCCGAACCACGCTTACGTTGGCGCACGTATTCGCGCGAACTCGCGACGTTTGCACACTCCTGCGGTGTCACGCATGCGTCCTTCTTCGGGTCAGCCTTTGCTGATGTACCCCATACCCGTCCACCGCTAGTCACCGGCTGGGCGACCGATCCCGGACTGCGGGTACGCCTCGAGACCCTAGGGGTGCCGTTCTCCCCTTATCAGGGCCCATCAAGCATGCAATCGGCCGCGATCGAAGCCCTGCGTAACGCGGGCATTTCCTGCGTCAGCCTCTTCAGCAATGGACCACACTATCTGCCGGTTCCGAATGCCAATCTTTCATTCGCGCTGCTGCGTCGCCTTTGCGCCGTCTTCGACTTGGCGATCAACTTGGCACCGCTTCGTGAAACAGGTGACCAATTGATCGGGCAGGCAAATCATGCCGTGACAGAGCGAGCCGAACTTCGTGAGCATGTGGAGCGCCTTGAGGTCCAATATGACGCCCAGGGGATGCCCCTAGCGCCTGGGGAAAGCCTGCGTCGGACCGAACCAGAGCCAGCACCCGATCCAGACCCCGATTACCACCCGCTTGAAGTTGATCCGCACGAAGTTGTGCGCGAGTTGGAAGACTTCCTACGACGCCGTGCACAAGGTGGACACACCGACCCGGACGACGACGAGCCCGAACGACCCGCTTAGGACGCAACCGAAACTCGAGACTTCTTCCAAACAAGGTGGACGTCATCCACGGTTGGACCGTCGGATCCGGTGGCCCAGGTGGCCTCTGGGTGAATCAATTGTTCGCGCATAGGGAGAAAAACGAAAGGCCCTTACCAAATTGGTGAGGGCCTTTTCGGCGCTTTCCCTGATTGAGGGGTGAACTACGCGGTTGCGACCGGTTCAGCGGACTCCGCGATAGGTTCTGGAGCGACCACCGGGACCACGGCCACTGGCCCAGTCGCTTCCGAAGGGGTATCCAGCGCGACCATTGGCGAATCAGTCTCGTTCGTCTCTCCGTCAGCCCCGGTCTTCTCATCCGCTGGCTTGTCGGTTCGGGCACGCGCGCCCTTGTCGACACGCACGAGTGCGAAAAGCTGCCGGCCTTCCATCCGTGGGGCTTGGTCAACCCGGATGGCGATTTCCTTGCCGAGGGCATCGAGGGCCGTCTGGAGGGCGCGCATACCGTTCTCGGGGTGACGCATATCGCGCCCGAGGAACCGCACCACCATCCGGACCGGATGACCATCAGTCAGGAACTCCAGGGCACGATCAACCTTCACTTGCAAGTCATGGTCGTCTATTCGAGGCGAAAGCTGGACGTCCTTCATTTCCGAGGCCGCACGCCCGGCGCGCCCGGCACGATGTGCCTCACGCTGCTTGCGTTCCAAGGAATACTTGAACCGGCCGTAGTCCATCACCTTGCAGACGGGCGGCTGTGCCTGAGGGGCCACCTCGACGAGGTCGAGGTCGCGTTCCTCGGCGAGACGTCGTGCCTGATACGTTGGCATGACACCGAGGTTCTCCTCGTTGCCGTCGTCGTCCTCCAGAATCACCCGGACTTCTGGCACCCGAATCCGGTCATTTACCCGGAAAGGCTCATCGACAGGAACGATTGCACGCGGGCCTCCGCGCCCACGCATGAATGGGGCAGGAACACCGCCGACCCCCGCGCCAGCCGGCCTAGGGCCGCCGACGCCGCCCGGACGCGGACCTCCGAACCCACCAGGACGTGGGCCAACACCGACAGGACGAGGACCGGAAGGTGGCGCACCGGGCGGAGCAATACCAGGCGCACCGGGCGGGCGGGCGGGTGCGGGGGCACCACCCTCACGTTCAGCGCGTCGTGCAGCCCGACATTGCGGGCATCGTTTCGGTCCACCACCGAAACCCTTCTCGGCAAAGAATGCTTGCTCACCCGCGGTGAAGATGAATGGCTTCCCGCAATCGACGCATGTGATGGTCCGGTCCTCGTACGACAGCGCAACTACTCCTTGCCTTGCGGCGGTGTGCGGGGAAGCCGTGTCCCGGCATCCCACCCGCCCCGCATACCATGTGCGGGACGCAACAGCGAGGCGTCAAACGCCTGCACGTAGATTGAGTGTAACACCGGCCATTGACCGGTATCCGCCGGTACCCATCTGGCCCCGCACGCGCTGCCAACGTGCGCAATCGGCCCCGTCGAACCGCCCCGAATGCCGCGCCGTTAAATGATGTGACCCCAGACGTGCGAAGCAGCTGGGCCGTGATCCCTGATCGTTCACCACACGGTTACAAAAGCGTTGCAATCGACCCCGCNNGATCATCGGTGGCTCCGAGGGCGCCAAGGTCGCGCTTGAGAGTAGCGCGTGAAAGTCAGAACGAACATGGATGATCCTCGTGGAGCTGACATTCACGCCGACCCGCGGTCAGCAACATCAGTATTCCGACCATTCCTTTCATCTATTGCGGCGGTTGCGTTCGCATTCATTGCGTCCGTGTGGTTCACGGCCACGACCTCCTACGCAATGGCCGTCGGGGATGCCGACTTCGGGTTCGAAGTCCAGGAAGTCGGGGCGGTGATGCAAACCGCATGCTCGGGACGGGATATACCAGCCAACGGGGAGAGACCTGCATTCTGGTGCTTCGTACCATCCGGACCGAACGTTCCGCGTGTCGCCGTCATCGCCCTCCACGGGATGGGGCAGAAGGGCGATGCAATTGGCGGTCAACTGATGCCGTTCGCACAGGCTCGGAACTGGGTCATCATCGCCCCGACACTCGATTACGGTGAATGGCGTGACCCAGACCAGTTGGTCAAGTCCGAACCCAGGATTGTTCGGCAAGTCATCGACGTCGTAGACCACTTCAAAGAGGTCACCGGGGTGCCAATTCAGCCCCGGTTCATCACGTTCGGATTTTCGCGCGGAGCCCAGACTGCCACGCGGCTCGGAATGATCTACCCTGACCGCGTCATTGGCGTTGGAGCTGCCTCTGCCGGAACCTACACGTTGCCCACCCGCACCGTTCCCTCTCCTTCGGGGCCCATCCCCGCGCCTTTTCCTTTTGGGTCCGATGGGATTGAGCAGAAGCTCGGACGACCGGTGATCATTGACGCCGTCAAGAAGGTCAGCTACTGGATCGGTGTGGGTGAGCTCGACAGCAAGGATGCCGATGTACCCCGCCAATGGGACACTTACCAAGGCAAGAACCGACTTGAACGCGCTGAGAGGTTCGCACGCGCCGTTCAAGATGCGGGATGTGTGACCCGGCTATTCAAGACCACGGGAGTAGGTCACGAACTCCCACCACGTGCGATCGACGATGCGGTCAGGTTCCTTTCGGCAACCGTCGACGCGGATCTGGCACGAACCGGTGCCCACGCCGTCCGTGTCTTGCCGGTTGATCCCAGCCAAGTCACGTCGGGAGGATTGGCGATGCCCGGGCTCCCTCCCATGCTCAGTACCCCTCCGCCCTCCCGCACCTCATCGGTTGCGCCGTGGCCCCGGGATATCTCGGGTGACACCATGATCACCCTTTCCAGTTTCATGCCACTCCAGTCAGGAAGAATGCCCGTCCGGGTTGCCCCCACGACTAGTGACAAGGCGCGCGACCCGTCCAACCTGTTTTGGCGCTTGGTAGGCCGCTACATCGCCCAATAGCCTGAGGTGGACACTGGTCCCCGAAGATGTCGGCCCTCTGCAAGGCGCGAGTCACACACGCGCAAGCGGGCAGTACGGGTATCCCGACGCGTAACCGTATCGGCCCCTCCTTAGAAGCCTCTGAACCAGGCGCTACCTAGGTACGACGTCGAAGAACAGCCTGAAGCGCACTGCCATCCAGATGAGGGCAACTGCCAGGACCTGCATCGGCGTGTTGTGCAACGGGTTGAAGCGGTCGAACCCGGCGACGTAGGGGAGGGCGAGAGCACCGAGGTACACCGCGAATAAGTGGAGGGCGTACACATACAGGGCGTTCTGGCCGAATGGCACCAGCAACCACCCGAGACCCCGAAGGATTGGCCTCCCAGCCAACGTCAGTATCAGGTAGAGGAGTGGGAACCAGATACCGAACGCCACCACCCTTCCGACACGCGCAACGTGCTTGTCGAACAGCACTGCAAGGACTTCCCGCCCACTCGGTGCCTGAAGGACCTCCGCTAGGAATGCGCCATCTGTTGCATAGAGCCAGACGGTCATCAGGGCGAGCACGGCCAGTATTCCGGTGACGACGGGGAGCGGAAATTGGCGCACCCGTTGGCGTACGACGTCACGGTGGTAGCCGACGATCATGCCGACGAAGAACCAGAGTTGCCACGCAGGCACCTGGAACGTGTCGTTGTTGACGATTGACCAGGGAAACTGTGCCTGGACCGGAAACACTTGATAGACACCCCAGAGGCCAACAGTCAGTCCAGCGACCCAGTGGGTGTTCTTGGTGTGAAGTAAAAGTAGCGCTCCCGGCGCAAGTAACATAAGGATTGTATACAACAACATCACATCTACGAGATAATAGGTGTGATGAAGTGTTATCAGGCTCACAACGAGTTTTGGTGAAACAGGCGTCTCGTCCTGCAACCACGGCATTGACGCGAATCGTGACAGTCCAATGAACAGGAACGTGAGACCAATGGTCATCCCATACAAGGTCGCGGCGCGCCCCAGTAGCCGTAGTTGGACCGACGCAAGCCCATCCCGGACAATCCTTGCGCCGTAGATCTGACCCACCAAGAGGCCAGACAGAAAGATGAACCCCTCGGCAGCCGAAGCAAAGAATGTATTGCCACCGGTGAATACATACAACCACGATGCACCGCCAAAATGGTCGATCACCATTGCCAGTGCACACCACCCGCGAAGCGCATCCAGGCGAAGGTCTCGCCCCGAGGGGACGACTGAGACCGTCGCCGGGGCCTTTGGCCTCGCAACCTGTTCGGTCACTGCGGGTCCCGGCTCGGTTGGTGCAACCGCCGCGAAATCGGTGGTTTGAAACGGCGTCGGCAGCCGGACCGAAATGTCGTCGAGACCCGGGCGATCACCTGGAAAACGGGGGACGAACGTTGACCCCGCGGATGCCGGCTTCCCGCCACCCCGGCTCACGCGCCGGTTCGGGTCCTTGTCGCCACCATTCGATTGCGATGCGGTCATGAAGAGGTCTTGGTTGGAACGGGTTTAGCGCACGTATGGTGGTTTGGCGGATCGGCCCCTGGACGCTTCGAAGGATGATCGGTCGCGACAAACGGTATCACCCGTCACTTGAACGCACCCGCCTCACTCCCAAATGCCCTCCGGAAGGGCTTCCGGGTGGTCGGGGAACGATTTCACCGTCCAGGCTGCGCTGAAGCCGTGAGGAGGATCGTGTCATCCTCAAGGTCAGGAGCGCCGTCGGGTGTGAAAGTCTTGGAATACAGTGCACGTGAGTAAAAGCGGAGGTACTCCGGCAAATACCCCATCCAGTACCACCCTTCATGCTCCCCCTGGAATACGTGGAACTCTAGGGGGGCTTCGCGGGCCAGAAGTGCCTGCCTCATCTCGGCCGTGGTAGCTCGGAACTTGTCTTCGTTGCCTAGGTCAATCCACGTCAGGACCCGTTTGGCGTTGTTGGACGTCCGGACTAGCGTCAATGGATCGTAGAGGCGGAAGTGCGCCTGGTCTCCGAAAAACTCCGGACTGTCCTCAAATGGCCTGATTGTTGGGCTATGTGCGCCAGCGACCGAGAAAAGCTCAGGTCTCCGGTAGGCAATCTGCATTGCCCCGTGAGCACCCATTGAGAGCCCGCCTATCGCGCGCCGCTCGCGGCGCGCATCGGTCCGGAAGTGTGTATCGACGTAAGGAACGACATCTTCGGTAATGAAATCAGCCCACTGGGGACCACCATTAGCCTGATTGGTCCAGTAGCCCTGTTGGCCGTCTGGGAGGACAACAATCATCGGTTCGATCATTCGCTGATCGATCAAGCGATCGAGATCCTCCGTAATGGCATACCCAAGCCATTCGTCCACCCCAAACCCTCCTGGCCCGCCCGCCCCGTGAAGGAGATAAAGAGTCGGTAATTTGGAAACCGAGCTCTCGTATCCGGCGGGTGTCCACACCAATAGTTGCTGACTCGACCCAAGGGCACGACTATCAATCTGTTCGTAATGCCATTCGCCGCGACGCTTCGGCAAGACACCCTTGCCGTAGAGGGCCTCGAGGCGCTCGGTGGTGAACAAATCGTCGTAGTTGAGATACGTCATGCCCGAAAGCGGTTCACCATCACCACTCGTGTCGGTGATCACGTTGGCGATGAGGTGAACGATCCGTGCCACGTCGCGAGATGGATCCTGGATGACCGAAACGGCACGGCTAAGCACGGTCCAGATCCCGCTCGGCTGGGCGTTGGATGCGTCGCCCGCCGGAACTACGCTGCTCGCGTCAGTGCGGCCGGGAACGACTACCGGAACTGCAGCCGGCAGCGCCTGGACGGCACCAACCGCAAGTGGTCTTGCTACCGTTCCGTTGCCTGCCCCACTGCCCTGCGCAGGCACTGGGGACGGTTGCCAGGCATCACGGCGACGCGCGTCTGGAGCGGCATCGTTATTGCCTGCTGACCGAGACGTGTCGGTTGGCGCCTTCTGGCCCCCAGAGACCCCGGCAGGCACGGGGGACGGCTGCCATGCATCTCGGCGGCGCCCCTCGGAAGTCAGTCCTTGGTCTACCCCGCTAGCCGGACGGACCGGCGATGTGGATGCCGCACGTGTTGGCGAGGGGCCGTCCAAACGCACGCCCATCCACCCCGCGGCCGACACCACCGAGAGGCAGATTACGCACAATGACGATATGAGTGAAGGGCGAGGCATGATCTAAATCAGATGGTACTGTCAAGGTGACCGGTGGTCGATACCGCTCCGTTTCAGTGCGGTTACATCGAAACGGGCAACCCGCAGCCGGAGATGGCCTTCCGTGTTTAAACGGAGCGACGAAGAGCGTGTCGCGATATGGCGGCAGTATTTTCAGCCGCGAACGAAGCGCCACCCAGTCGACCGTCTGCCAATGATCAACGTCGATTGCCCGGGGTCCCGGAGTAGTTGGCCCGCATATGGCGCAAATGGCAACGGACCTGTTGGAACATTCATCCAGCGATCAGCGGTCCATCAAGGACTCACGTGCCCGAACCCGGACCCGGCGGGGTACATCACGTGCGTCCCGCGGCGATTTTCACAGGCAAGGGCAGCCCAACTACGTTGCATCGGCACGGGGGCGAAACGCCGGAAATCTCATGAGATCTGTCTATCGAGTGCACCGGGGATTACTGCAAGACTGGACGGGTTGACGGCGGTGCGCGCTACAACGCCCGTGTCAGCACTTATCAGATGATGCACGGACGTGGCGCCGTCCGATCTGGGCCACGCCTGGCCGACGCGGAAGCGATGTCACTGTGTGAAATCGCGTTCCTAGGGCACTTCGACCCGGATCACGTCCAAGGAACCCACGGGTGACGTTGAGCAGTGGTACCCCGTAATCGAAAAATATGAACAATCACCCAAGAACTGGAGAGACCAGAGATGGCGGCAGACCAGACCCTAGTCCTGATAGCCGACACGCATATCCAGCCGGAACTCGATGATCGCTTGGACGGCGAGGACACGTTTGCAAACCTCAAGGCTGTCCTTGCCCGCATTGCCGCAAGTCGAATCAGGCCGGATGGGTTCATCTTCGCGGGTGACCTGGCGAACGGTGGCGAACCAGGGAGCTACCAGAGATTGGCCGTCGTCGTAGAGGAACTTCAAGAGGCGTACGGCGTTCCGGTCGCGTTGGCACTAGGCAACCACGACGCGCGCGAAGCGTTTCGCAATGACCTGCTCAAACGCCCGTCATCGACAGAACTGCACAACGACATCGTCACCGTCGGTCCGCTACGCATCATAGTGCTCGACACCCTTGTTCCCGGCAGGCCATACGGGAGTCTCGGACACGATCAACTTGGTTGGCTCAAGCTGCAACTCGGGACCCGTGCCGAGGCAGGGACCATCGTGGTAATGCACCATCCTCCGACCCGAGGTGGTGTGGATGCGTTGAACCAAATCCTCCTGTTAGATACCGAGGATTTCCACGACACGATCAACGGAACTGACGTGATCGGCATCCTCGCAGGCCACCTCCACCATCCAACCGCCGGGGTCTTCGCCGGAGTGCCGGTCTGGTCCGGACCGGCGGTTGCGTATGCCCTCGATCCATGTTGGCCAGCAGAGGCGTTTCGGTCAGTCACCGGTAGCGGGTTTTCG
>DDYL01000028.1:18841-19521 GCA_002347925.1 Chloroflexi bacterium UBA2235
CATCACTGATCGAACGCTGGCTCAGGCCCCCATCGTTCTGAAAACCCTTGGGGGAGGCGAGTAGGACCTTCCGTACACTCCATGCCATGGCCGACCCGCTCTCATCTGCCCACGGGAGTTCGAGGTCCCCCGTGGCGCGGACCCTGATGATCCAGGGCACCGCGTCCAACGTCGGAAAGTCGCTTCTGGTCAGCGCGCTTTGCAGGATCTTCCACGACGACGGATTCCGGGTCGCGCCATTCAAGTCCCAGAACATGTCGCTCAATTCCTACGTCGATGCAGACGGGGGCGAGATGGGCCGGGCACAGGTGGTCCAGGCGATGGCTGCGGGTGTTCCGCCACACTCCGACATGAACCCGATTCTGCTCAAGCCCGAAGCCGACTTCCGTTCCCAAGTGATTGTCGAGGGTCGTGTCTGGGGACGGATGGGGTTCGGTGAATACCGATCCCGACGGGACGAGTTGATTGGAATCGTCAGCGGCAGCCTTGCACGCCTGCGGGCGCAACATGACGTCGTGGTGATCGAGGGCGCGGGAAGTCCTGCTGAGATCAATCTCAATGATGGGGAACTGGTCAACATGGCGATTGCCAGGATGGCCAATGCACCGGTGATCCTCGTCGGCGACATCGACCGAGGCGGCGTCTTCGCACATCTGGTAGGAACACTAGAGTTGCTTGAA
>DDYL01000028.1:19608-27002 GCA_002347925.1 Chloroflexi bacterium UBA2235
CCTCTCGATCCCTGATGAGGATTCGGTCGCGCTCGAAGACCGGGTAGGCAAGGCCTCGATATCGCTAGGTGATGCCCGCTTATTGGGTGTGGCGTCGTCGACAATCCTCGATGTCGCGGCAATCGCCCTGCCCCACGTGTCGAACGCTGATGACCTCGATCCTCTAAATCGCGAGGAAGGTGTGCGTGTTCGCTGGGTTGATCGAGCAGTCGATTTGGGATCGCCAGACCTGATCGTCGTCCCGGGAACAAAGACGACGATCGCCGCCTTGGAATGGTTGAGGTCGTCAGGACTGGCGGGACGAATCACCGATCTCGTCCACCCAAAGAATGCAGGGGGAGTAGGGACACCAATCATCGGGATCTGCGGCGGTTTCCAGATCCTTGGTGACGCGGTCGAGGACAATCATGGCGTCGAGGCGCCGGCCGGGATGCGGATTACGGGCCTTGGATTGCTGGGAGTAACCACGACATTTGCTAGCGTGAAGACGACCTGCCTCGTCCGCGCGCAGGTCCGAGACCCGCGGGGACTTCTTTCAGGGGTGCGCGGGGCAGAACTAACCGGCTATGAAATCCACATGGGACACACTTTTCGGACCGGTACGAACAACAATCCTCCGGTACCGCATCCATTCACAATTGCCTCGCGTGAGGGCCGGATACCCTCAGACCCCGATCAGACCGGCGAGGGGTGTCTCGACGAAACCGGTTGGATCCTCGGGACATACATGCATGGCCTTTTTGACACCGGCCAAGTGCGCCGGGCAATCCTGACGTCCGTCTTGCGGCTCCGGACTGAAACCGTTGGGCCACCTGAATCGTGGGGGATGAGTTCAGGCATGGAAGGCGAACTCGATCGGCTCGGAAACGTTGCGCGGGCCAGTCTGGATATCTCCCGGATCAGGGAAATCGCCGGGTTCTAGACGCCAACAACCTTCACGGCCACCTCGCGGGTCTGCGGCCCATCAAGCTCAACCATGAAAACCCTCTGCCAACGTCCCAGCATCATCATCCCATCGGTCACAGGGATATGTTCGCTAGCGCCGATAAACAGGCCACGGCAGTGGGAATGACCGTTTACACGCTCACCGGGAGTCAGATTAACGGTACGAACCGAGAAATCATCGTGATGATAGAAGGCATCGCGTGGAACCAAGCGCTCAAGCAACAGGCCGAGATCCTGCAAAAGCAGAGGCTCGTGCTCGTTGATATGGATGCGCGAAGTCGTATGTCGTGAGTAAACCACGACAAACCCGTCCGAAACTCCGGACGAGGCAACCGCTTGCGCCACCTGATCGGTGATGTCGACAAACTGGGTGTGCTTGGAAGACCCAACGGGTATTGTCCGCGTCAGCGTGCGCATCATCCCATGGGAAACCTTGTCGGATGAAGCGCCAGAAGAGGACTCGTTGCCATCGCTCTGGCCGTTAGCATGGCCACCGAATGACACTGATTTGATTGGAGGACGAGTTGCAATGCCCACTTGACTACCCCGAATGCCTGTCCGTCAAGACTGGCAGGATCGCGACAAGGTTGTACAGAACATCCAAGTGTTTTGAATCCGCATTGCACTCGGAAGCAGCCCGGAGAGACCCAGCGCTTCGAGGCCTACAATCATGCTGTCTTGGAACGCTGCAGAAGTCAAACGGAAGGCAAAAACCGACCGCGTCGCCCGCAATGCTCCCAGCGCTCTGCTTGATAGAACTGTACGCATCCGGTTTTCGTCGACGCAATGCACCGCATGCATCACGAGGGCATTCGCGGCCCCTGTAGTATGGTTGTAACGCAAGGGACGGCCAGTCCGGCGACGCTGTCCAACGGTCCACGGGAGAGGTGGCGCCCAAGTGGCAGATCGAGACGAAGTCCAGACGGCACGCTGGCAGGCCATCCGGGAACAGGTCGGGATGCACCTACGGGGCCTGCGTCTCCAATCCGGTGCGACGAGTCAGGCACGGCTGTCCACTGACTTGGAAGCCCTTGGGTACCGCATGACCCAAAGCATGGTCTCACGGTACGAGCAAGGCATCCTGGATGCACCTCTTTCGCTCGAACGCCTCGCGGGTTGGGCGTTGTGTTGCCAAGGGCTATCGGCACCGATGTTCATGGACCTCATGTCGCTCGTCGGGTTCAGCTTGCCGTGGTCAATCGGCGACTTGGAGCGGTTTGACCAGTTGCTCGTGCGGTACCGCGCACTTCCGCTTCCCGACCAAATCGTGTTTCGGCGAAGCCTACTCTGGCATGTCCTCGGACTGAGTGTGACGACCAAAGATGATGGCAGTGGCGGGGAACCTTGCTACCGGAGCGTAAACGACAGCCGACGACCCGCGGGAGCCTCAGTGCGAGCGTCAGGATGAGTGTGGTGATGCTCCCGCCAGGCCAACTCGCCCGGTTGATTTCCGACCGGTTGCGACATGCACGTTCGCGCACGGGCGGTCGCGCGGGCAGGGCTTCAGAAATTGCATGGATTGTCCAGCGATCACTTGAAGAAGGCGGCGTGCATTGCGGAACGACACCTTCAATGGAGGACCTAAAAGGGTTCCTGATCGCTTCGCCCCGGGGCGCGGAGATCACCGTTTCCGAACGGTTATCCGATGACGAGCGTCTTGACCTGTTTGCCAATCTTCTTGCCCGTGCAATGGTTGAGAATCTGGATGTCCGCGCCCGGAGTGTTCTAAAGCCAATCTGGTCGGCGGCGTTCGGTCCAACTCAGACATCCGCAGGCACCGCAAGGGCGTTCACGAGCCACCTCGCCTACGTGGATGGACGCGCCCCTCGGGACGAGTCGCGGACAGCACGGCGAAACGCGGCGGTCGCCGCGGTCCTTACTCAGGCGATCCTTGATGGACACTTGGAACTGGCGCCTCGGTATGCGTTCGGTTTAGAGAGCGAGACACAGCGCCGACCGGGTCTCCGTCCGGCTTTCGGCAGACTTGTACTAGAGTTGTGCCATCGCTTCAGTCTGGCCCTCTTCTGGCGTTCATCGCGCTATCAGAGATTGCGCGCCAACCGTCAAGTGACGGAAGTCGCCTCCCACATTGAAGGGATGCTGCGCCGGGCATACGCGGTCTGACAGGGCTGCTCAATCCTGAACCTGCATCGTTGCTCATCTCTCGTGAGTTGACTGCGCTGACCAAATCCGAGCCCGCGACGATCTCAGGATGCGTCGAATTCTGGTCATGACCGCGCCCCAATTGCCGTGCAGACAACCGCGTATCCTTTGCGCGGAGGTGCAACCATGTCAACACCAACGCACCAGACTGGCAGCCGCACCCCCAATCGGTTGATCCACGAGACGAGTCCATACCTGCTTCAACACGCGTACAACCCCGTTGATTGGTACCCGTGGGGGGAAACCGCACTCGCGCTGGCAAGGCAGTCAGACAGGCCAATCATGCTGTCGATTGGTTACTCGGCATGCCATTGGTGCCACGTGATGGAACGCGAGTCGTTCGAGGACGATGCCACCGCACGCCTGATGAACTCACTCTACGTGAACATAAAGGTGGACCGTGAGGAACGCCCCGACCTTGACAGCGTCTACATGCAGGCGGTGCAGTCACTAACCGGTCATGGCGGTTGGCCAATGACCGTGTTCCTCCTGCCCGATGGCACGCCATTCTATGGCGGGACCTACTTCCCGCCCGAACGACGCCACGGCATGCCAGCTTTCCGGGACGTGCTGACGTCTGTCGCCAACGCTTACCGAACGCAACGGGCTGACGTGCTTCAAAGCGGAAAGCAGCTCCGTGAGATGATTGCACCGGCGAACCTTGCGCCCGCAGATGCGTCAGGTCTCTCGCTTGATGTCCTTCGCGCCGCCGAAAGTGCATACGCGAAAACGTTCGACGACGTTGAAGGTGGGTTCGGACGTGCGCCAAAGTTCCCGCAGCCTGCCAACCTGGAGGCCTTGCTTCGCATCTGGCGCCATACCGCAAACCCCGCGACCCTCCAGATGGCAACGCTCACCCTTGACCGAATGGCACAAGGGGGGATGTACGACCACCTCGGCGGAGGGTTCCACCGGTACTCGGTAGATGCGGTGTGGCTTGTGCCGCACTTTGAAAAGATGCTCTACGACAATGCCCAGTTGGCCCGGGTCTATCTCGCCTCATGGCAGGCAACAGGGAACGCCTTCCACCGAGATGTCTGCCGCGAAATCCTCGATTATGTCCTCCGGGAAATGACTGCCCCAGACGGGGGGTTCCACGCCACGCAGGACGCCGACTCGGAGGGTATCGAGGGCAAGTTCTTCGTGTGGACGCCGGCGGAAGTTGCAGAGGTCGTCGGCGAAGACGATGCACGCGTCGTCTGTGCCTGGTTCGATGTCACGGATCGTGGAAACTTCGAACACAAGAATATTCTGCATACCGCTCGTGATCGGGAAGTCGTTGCGAAGGAACTCGGCATCACCGTCGCCCAACTTGACAGCACAATCACTCGTGTTCGCGAAACCCTTTATCAGGCTCGAGAATCCCGCGTGAAACCTTCCCGCGACGACAAGGTTATCGTGGCATGGAATGGCTTGATGATCCGGGCCTTCGCCGAGGCCGGCGCAGTCCTTGAAGACGCCAATTATCTGGACGCAGCGCGACACGCCTCCGAGTTCATCCTCAACACGATGGCGTTCGCAGGGGACGAAAGCGATCCATCGGGAGAGTTCCGGCTTCACCGCACGTTCAAGGATGCGCAATCGCGCGTGAATGCCTTCCTCGAAGACTATGCGTGCCTCGGCGCAGGCCTGCTTGCCCTGTACGAGGCCACGGGGGAGGTTCGCTGGTTCCTTGCGTCGCAAGCCTGTGCCTCAACAATCATGAAACACTTTCGTGACACCGAACATGGTGGGTTCTTTGACACCAGCGACTTTCACGAAACACTAGTAACCCGTCCGAAGGACCTTTACGACAACGCCGTCCCTTCAGGGTCATCAGTCGCGTGCGAACTGATCCTCCGCCTAGCTGCGTTTACGGGCGACGACACCGACGCCACCGTCGCACGGGATCTTCTGGCCCGCCTCGCCAAGCCCATGGCCACTCACCCAGGGGCTTTCGGGCATCTTCTCTGCGCACTGGACTTCGCCGTTGCAAAGCCGGTTCAGGTGGCGATCATCGGAACGGACGACGACCCCGGCGCAACGTCACTGATCCGGGAAGTCCATCGCGTGTACTGCCCAAACAGGATCATTGGGATCGCACGCGGAGACATGGACGTCGTAATCGCAGCCGAAATCGTGCCTTTGCTTGCGGAGCGCATCGCAATTGCGGATCGACCTACGGCATACGTGTGCGAACAGTTCTCGTGTCAGTTGCCAACCAACGACCCACGCGAGCTTGCCTATCAACTTGCCAAGTAAGTCCGGTTTCCCCTCACTGGCGTAGTGTGGGGAAACCGTTTTCTAGTTCTCGGCAACAGCAAGCATGTCTTCTTGCTGTTGCAGGGCAATCCGGGCGGCGTCCTTCTCACGGGTGCCCGGAGCCGCCCGCACCGCATATCGGGCAGCAATCCGCCCGAGCTTCTCATGCTGAGAGATGATTTTCCTTTGTGCTGCCCGCGCTGTCTCCGCCTTCGGCATCAGTGCCGGAACATCCCATTCCTTCCACAACTTGTCGACGACAAGATTGAAGTAGTGGTCCGGGCCATAGACACCCTGACGCGCCAAGATCGCTGAACGGGTTGCGTAATCCTTCATCCCGGCACCCGGCATCGCGAATTCAAGCATGATCTTGACGAGAGGCTCGACGTAATCTGGCTCAACTTCAAGATGTGCCTTCACCGCATCTCGGTAGAACGCCATGTGAAGGACTTCGTCACGTGCAAGGCGTCGCAGGGCTCGCGCCAGCAGCGGATCCTCGTCCTGGCAGAAATGCGCAACGCGGAGGTAGAAAACCTGCGTGGCCAACTCCTGCATTGCGGTGTAGGCAATCGCCTGGAAATGATCCTCGATGTGAGGCTCCCACCCAACCCGGACGATCTGCTTACGCAATCTCGAACGCTCGCGGTGATCGCCGTTGTCTCCAAGAAGTAGATAGGTCTCAAGCAGCAAGCCATGCTGGTCTTCCTCGGAAGTCCAGTCGTGAATGAACTCCTGCATTGGAGCAAGAGAACCCTTGAATATCTGGGTCAAGCCACTTGTAAACCAAGGAAGGTTGACCTCGGTGAAGAGCGCGGTCTCGACTGCTAGATATACCGTCGGGGACAGTTTCGGCAAGAAGTCTGGATTGGCACGCAATTCCTTGAGCGGAAGGAACTCGTGGTACGCCCAGTCGACCTTGGCGGTCCGCTCGCGATGGCGCTCCAAGAGCTCGCGCATCTTCGGTTCGAGTGACGGGATCAGGTTTGCTGACGTCAAGGGTCGATCCTTAATGTGGCAGATACCGCCACGAAGCAACGGTTGCCGGATGCCGGCAACCGTGTAACCAATCCCCGCCCCACCCCCACGTGTCTCGATGTGATTTGCATACCCCACGGCCTTGCCGAGAAGTATCACCGCAGTGCGAACCGTGGATTGCAGTAGGTTAACGAATCCGCGATAGAGAGCGTGTCAGGGCTTAACCCGACGGGCCCCAGTTGTTCGGACCTGAGAGACTTGTACAACCCTCCAAACGGGTCAGGGAGCCACGATCATGCCCGGGATCATGCCCGCAGCCTTGCCTCCATCGATAGGGATGGCAGTACCGGTGATGTTTCTCGCGCTATCTGAACAGAGGAACACCACGAGCTCGGCCACTTCGTCTGCGGTGCCGATCCGCTTCAGCGCGGTCTGACCGGCTACGTTGCGGTCGAATGCGGCTGCATCAGGGGCGTTTTCCCGCATGGCGCCGATCATTGGCGTTTCTATCGGCCCGGGACAAATCGCATTGACACGGATTCCCTGAGGCCCATGGCCGAGGGCGAGGCTTCGGGTCAAACCAATGATGCCGTGCTTGCTGGCGCAGTAGACCGGATCGCCAGGTCGTCCAATGATCCCTGCATTGGACGCGTTGTTGACGATGGCACCTCCGCCGACCCGGGCCAGATGCGGTATCGCAAACTTGCACCCCAGGAACACCGACTTTAGGTTGGTGTCGATGGTCGCATCCCACTCTTCTTCAGTGACATCGGGCACCATCCGTACGAGGTTGACCCCGACGTTGTTGAAAAGTGCGTCGAGATGCCCATGAGCATCCACGGCTGCCTGGATAAGCCGCGCAACATCGCTTCCCAACCGTACATCGGTTGCCAGGAAGTCCATGGTCTCGCCAGTAGCGTCCCTGATTAGCCTGACGGTTTCGAGCCCGCCTGCATCATCTTGGTCACCGCCAAACACATGCGCACCCTCCCGCGCGAATGCAAGCGCGGTTGCGCGCCCGATCCCGGAAGCAACCCCGGTAATGACCGAGACCTTCCCCGCAAGCCTTC
>DDYL01000028.1:27037-32444 GCA_002347925.1 Chloroflexi bacterium UBA2235
ATGCGCGTGAGGCGAATGGTAGGCGCGGGCGGTACCATCGCGGCGGAGGTGCTCTACGATGGCTGACACGCGTCCGGTGGTGTTCTGTTCATGGGGGTTCCCGGAAGCTGGGATTTCGTTGCTCAGGGAACACTTCAACGTACACGTGTGGGATGGGCCGGATGGCGCACCACGTGAAGTCCTGCTCAAGGAGTTGGCAGATGGCGCGGCGGCCGTTCTGGCACTGCCTCCATCGGACCGTCTGAACCCTGAAGCGATGGCGATGGCGCCCAACCTCAAAGTCATCTCAGGTTTCGGCGTTGGCTTTGACTACGTTGACGTCGCCGAGGCAACCAAGCGAGGCATCGCGGTCTGCAACACACCCGGAACCTTGACCGAGACAACCGCCGACCAGGCATGGGCACTCATGCTGGGAATGGCACGCCATGTCCCCAAGGGAGACCGGTACGTGCGTTCTGGCGAATGGAAGAAGTACGAACCGGCGTTGTTGCTTGGTACGGACATCCACGGTGCAACTCTCGGGGTCATCGGCATGGGCGCGATTGGCACCGCTGTGGCGCGTCGAGGGAAGGGCTTCGGCATGCGCATCCTGTATTCGGGACGCACCCGACGACTGGAAGCCGAGGCGGAAACTGGTGCGACATATGTGCCGATGGATGAGCTCCTTGCCCAATCGGACTTCGTGAGCATCAACTGTGCGCTGAATGCGGAAACACGCGGGCTGATTGGCTCCCGTGAACTGGGGCTGATGAAGCGGACCGCAATCCTGGTCAATAGCGCGCGCGGAGCAATTGTCAAGCAGGCCGAACTGGCGGCGGCTCTCAATTCAGGGACAATTGCCGGGGCGGCAATTGATGTGTTCGAGGTTGAACCGATTGCACCGGATGATGCACTGCTCGCGTGCGATAACGCAGTGTTCGCACCGCATCTCGGGAGTGCCACGTTCGCAACGCGGTCAAAGATGTCGCGACTTGCCTGCGAGAACATCATCGCCGTCCTTCACGGGCATCGCCCACCATTTTTGGTAAACCCGGATGTGTGGAAGCACTAGGCCGGGACGGTCTTTTGCCGAGGGAGCCAGACGGAAAGAACCGGATGGCTCATGGCCCGTCAGCGCCGAGTTCCACCCCGACATGGTCACGGCAACACGATTTTCGATGAAAAAATCTTGGTGAGTGAAGGCGTGTGCGTTCAGGGTGGATTTCGTGAACGTCTGCGAGGTTCCCTATCGTTTTCACCCGAGAGGTGTGACTTGCTTGGCAACTTCACTCAAGCAAGCATCACGTCCTGACCCACGTTGAAATGATTGGTTTGCAGTTTTTGATATTGTTTCTCTTTAGGGTTACAAGAAAAAGAGTTATTACATCATGACAAAATACTTGATTTCGTTTCCTGGTTCGGCGATGAATCACATTCCACCAGAGGACTTTCCCGCCGTTTCCGAGGCGTCGCATGAAGTAGTGCGTGAAGCCAAGCGGGCCGGCGTCTGGATCTTCGGTGGAGGGATCAACGAGGACGTGCCGTCGATCATGGTGGCTGGTGATTGCACTGTCTCTTCAGAGACATACCCTCAAACGAGAGAATTTAATGGTGGGTTTACCGTTCTTGAAGTCGCTACAAGGGAAGAAGCGATACAGTGGGCGGCGAAAATAGCCGTCGGGTGCCGATGCCCACAAGAATTGAGAGAGTTTCAGTACGATCCAGAATCAACATGATAACGGATCGGTAATCTTTTTTCCTTTTCTTTGTAATATACTTTACATATACAAGTAGCGCGAGGAGACCGTTTTCGGCATGCTTCCGGTTGATGCACTTTCCCCGCTTGATGGTCGCTACGCATCGCAACTCGCCGACGTGTCGTCGGCATTTTCTGAAGCTGCGCTCATCAGGGCACGGGTTCGTGTGGAAGTGGAGTGGCTCATCTGCCTGGCCTCGCACACGGCGATACCAGGAATCGCGCCCTTCACCACAGGGGAAACAGCGTCGCTTCGCGAGATTGTCAATCAGTTCAACGGCACCGACGCTGAACGCGTGAAAGCGATTGAGGCTCGCACCAGGCACGATGTGAAGGCCGTCGAGTACTACCTCGCCGAACATCTCGCGAGCCTCGGATTGGCCGACAGGGTCCCGTTCCTTCATTTCGCACTCACTTCAGAGGACGTGAATAACCTTTCCCATGCACTGCTCATGGCAAATGGTGTCCGGGGCGCATGGCGGTCGCGTGCGACCGCTCTCATCGAGACAACGAGGGATCTGGCCGTCGCGACCCGTTCGGCGCCACTTCTTGCACTGACCCACGGACAACCGGCCACGCCAACGACTCTCGGCAAGGAACTTGCGGTCTTCGTCGCCAGATGGGAGAGGCAACTCGCTCACATCGACCGACAGGAGTACCTCGGCAAGTGCAATGGCGCGACCGGGACCTTCGGCGCACACCTGATTGCATATCCTGACGCACCGTGGGAAGAAATCTCACGCGGATTTGTCGAAGGCCTCGGTCTGACGTATGCGCCACTCACGACACAAATCGAGCCGCATGATTGGATTGCGGAGACATGCCATGGTCTGATCCGGTTCGGTCAGGTCACGCTCGACTTCGCGCGAGACATGTGGACGTACATTTCCCGAGGGGTCCTCCGGCAGCGGACCGTTGCAGGCGAAGTCGGATCGTCGACCATGCCCCACAAGGTCAACCCGATCGACTTCGAGAATGCCGAGGCAAACCTCGGTCTAGCATCGGCACTCCTCGATCACTTGGCACTGAAACTCACCGTGTCGCGGCTGCAACGCGACTTGTCGGACTCGAGTGCACTGCGGAATCTCGGATCAGCAATAGGGTATTCGGCTGTTGCGCTGGCTTCGGCAACGCGAGGTCTTGGCCGGGTCGCGCCAGATCACGACGCGATGATGCGGGAACTTGATGACCATTGGGAAGTCCTCGCAGAGGCAATCCAGACTGTGTTGCGCGCCCACGGCATCACCGAGGCGTACGAGCAAATGAAACTCCTGACCCGTGGCGCCCGCGTCGAGCCCAATGAGCTGCGTGACGTGATCGCTTCGCTTCCATTGCCAGATGACGCGCGAACACGCCTGCTCGAACTGGCACCCGCCACCTACATTGGCATGGCAGATGATCTGGTACGCCATGTCATCAAGTAGCCTCGAGTTCGCCTGCCGAACTAGAAACTCGAAGCACCGGCAGCCTGCCACGTTTGCCCATGTCGTTCCGGGGGTCAAACCTTGGGTCTCGTCGTAAACGGGCAGGCTCGCTCGTGCCGGATCACGCGTACATGAGGCGAGAGCGTATTGCGTCAGCGAGAACCGCGGTTGCAACCGGGTTAGGTCGATCATGGGGGATGACGATGTCGGCCTGTCGGCGCTGCCAATCAGTGTAGTGCTGGTTATTCGGCTGTACGTCTCGTAGAAACCATTCAAGCGACTGCTCGATGGTCCGGCCCGAAGTAGTGGTGTCTCGCTTGATGCGTCGCAGGACCCGTTCCTCAACGTCACAATCAAGGAAGACTTTCACATCCAATAGTGCCTGGACTGGCGCATCGACGAAGAGAAGATGCCCCTCGACGATCACTAGCCGCGTTGGACCAATCTCGCGAATATCCGGCGCACGCTGAGCCAAGCCGGTGCCCCGTCCAGGAAATGGGGTGGACGTGCCCTGCTTGAGAAGCGTCAGAGCCTCGCGCAGGGCTGGCCACGCAATCGCATCGGGACGGTTCGCGGTCCGCGCCGCCGGACGCGCATCCTCAGGCAAATGAAGGTAATCCTGGAAGTACTCATCCTGACGGATCAGAACCGGGGCGAGACTCGGGTCGCTTGCGCGCAATGTCTCGATCAGGGCACGCGCAAACGTGGTCTTTCCAGACGATGTGCCCCCACAGATCCCGACAACCAAGGCGGTGCCGCCACGAGGGCGGGTCCAGGTTTCACGCACTTCCCCACGCACAGATGGAGGCGGAGGCAACAGGCCATCGGCTTCAGACATAGTTCACTCCGTACCAGAGCGCAGGGAGTGGCAGCGCCGACGCCAATTCCGCAGCGAGGGACCGGTCGCCATCCGGTTCTGGATGAGTGTCGCCGGGGTCGCCGAACAACCAGGGACCGAGTGCCCCGTGATCGGCCAGCCGGATTGTCCGGCTTCCATCGCCGATGGTGAACCCTCCTCGCGCGTTCCCCGCACGTTCGTCAGCTTCGAAGACCAATCTGGACGCCAAGTCGTGACCAATACGTCCCGCAATCAGTGGGCGAACCTTCCCCATCAGACCCGGAAAGTCAATGACACGGATCGTTCCCGATGACGGTTCCGGAACTCCTTGCAAGCCCGCATGACGAAGTACCCTGCCCAAATCCGCATCGTGACCACCGACGTGGACTTCTGCGCGGCCGGCACCATACTGGTCTATCAGTGCAGACAATGCATGCGCGACGGCATCCCGAGACCCGGCGTGTTCCACGACGCGCACGAACAGGACGTCCCCATCCTTTCGGTTTCGGACCCGGTCCGGGCGGTGAACAACGACATACGCAACCGTGCCGGAGCCATCTGAAACCCCCCAGAAGTCCGACGGCGTATTCATCACAATCCCGCAATCGAACGCCCGTTCCCAGTCATCTCGGGGCCGAACGAAACGGACCGCCTCACGTTCATGGATAGCACCGAGTGCCGGAATGTCATGTGCGGTCAGCGGCACAAGCGTCAAGCCCGGCCTAGTAACCGCACGTCGACTGGCGGCATTTCCAGCCTCAAGAGTGAACCGGTGATCGGCACCTACTTCCCGACATCCAACCCGCGTATATAACCCTCGACCACCCGAGATCATCATGAGGTCGACCCCGGAGGCGGACGCATGATCGAAAGCATCCTGGACGCAAACTGAACCCAACCCCCGCCCACGCGCCTCTGGTGCGGTCGCGACGGCACCGATGCACGCGACGGTAATGACCGGTCCAAGGAGGACCGCCGGACGGATAGTGAACCCAACATGCGTGACTAACTGGCCACCTTCGCGGATGACGCGCAAGTTCGCCCGGTTCGAGGCGTTGAACAATTGCGGGTAGTCGTGGAACATCTCGGGACGAAAGACGGTGGAGACAAGATGGTCGAGCAGGGGCCATTCATCACTACCAAGCGCTCGGGGTCCATCTGGAGGGGTAGTCGGTTCGGCAACCACAGTCAGTCATCCTTCCTCGCGCGCCGATGATACTCGCGACCATGCGCGCGCCTACCTCTCCCCATACTCCGCCGATTCCACGGGGTCAAACTGTCCCGGCACTTCTCCAGTGTGGCCGGCACCCATCGGAATGTGACGTGGGGGTCCAATCACGTCCGTCGGGGAGCCACATTGGCCGGACGCGAATGTCGACGTTGGCCAGACGACCACCACCAGAGCATGCG
>DDYL01000028.1:32478-41489 GCA_002347925.1 Chloroflexi bacterium UBA2235
CTCAAGCTACCTGAGGTGCTGGCGCAGCGCGTCTCCGATGGCGACGGCCTCACCGTCATGAAGGTTCTGAGGATTCACGTACACGCCATGGTCGCCGGCATCGCTGAGTTCAATGGATGGTGAACCAGCCCGCAAGCGCACCTGCAAGTCATTTCTTGAAAGTCGGGACTCGTCAGCGAGGGTGACTTCAGCCCGTGCCAATGGCTGCCCGGCCTCATTGGGCCATGTGCGGACCGCGGTTACGCCCGGTAGACCTTGCACCGCGTCCACGATGGTCTTCACATCGGCTTCGTACTTTCGGACAAGCGCAACGTGATCAAGGCCCAGGTACCACTCGACGGCCGCCACCATCCCGCAGAGTTCTTCCTTGCCCACCTTCATGGGGCGCCCGATGAGCGCATTCGGATTGCCTTGGCGCCCGACCGCGTCGATCAGGTCTCGTCGGCCAAGGATGAGGCCAGCCGACTGCGGGCCGCAAAGCCCCTTCCCGCCGGAGAAGATCGCAAGGTCGGCACCGAGGCCTAGGACAGACTGCGGAGAGTCTTCGGTCACACCGGCCGAATGGAGAGCGCGCGCCCATAGGGCAGGGCCGCCGTGACCGCTGAAGTGCCACAGGTTCTCCACTGCGGGGATCTGGGCGGCGGCATCAACAATCACCGGAACACCATGGGAGTGCGCCAACTCGATCACCTTTTCCAGAGGGAGTGCTCCCGGTGCGTGTGGCGAACCTGCGATGTACAACACCGCCGCCGTGGCATCGTTGAGGACAAACTCCAGATCGTCGGTCGTTGTCACTGCACCGTGCGCCGCGGCCTGCCGCGAAGGACCGATCTCCACAATCTCGACCCCTGTCGAACGGACGGCAAAGTCGTACCCAATCCTCTGGCAACGATGCATGACCACACGCGTGGGTGCCCCAGCGATACGTTCCGGGCGAGGCAGCGAGGCCATGATCTCCGGGTCGTCACCACTTATGCAGGCAGCAGTCGCAAGCACCAATCCGGCAGCTGCACCTGAACAGACATACGCGGCATCGTTGCGCGTCAGTTCGGCGATGCGTCGTCCAACCGCCGTCTGCAACTGATCAAGCGGTACGTAGGCAGACGCAGCGTCACGCATCGCATCCAATACTGGGGGAGGCATCAGCGAACCGCCAAGCTTGGTGACGGTGCCAATACCATTGATTACCGGCGAGACGCCGAGGCGGCTGATCAAGGAACCAGCAGGATGTTTCGCAACCACGATCACATTTCCTTCGAGCGGCGATGATACCCGCGTGTCGAACTGCACGCGCGGGACACGCCTCTTCGCCGGCGTGCCTGCATGGATCGAAGCGCCCACGGCCTCCGACCACCGGGTGGGCGCACCGATTCAATTGCAGACCAGGACCCTCTTGGCGGGCTAAGCCATCGCGCGCCTATGGAGACCCTCGGACGGGGAGAAACGCAAGGTGAGGCCCTAAGGTGTCGAAGGCCGGGCGAGGACACCGGCATCGTCCATCACGTGTGACGACCAGTCATCACGGCGTGCCTCAAGCTGGGCGATCATCCCGGTTTCATCTACTCCGGACTCGATCAGGAGGCGTGCTTCGGCGAGGACGCGTTCACGGTGCCGCTGATGCGCTTCGCGATGTGCCGTTCGCGTCGACCGTGCGATCAATCGACGCGCTGCATCCTCTTCGCCTGAGGCAGAGAGCTGGTCGGAACCGTCGGAGGCCAGCAACTCGGCAACTTCATCAACCAGAGACGCCCCATCACCACCTGTCCCGTCTCGCCGTACTTCCTCGAACCGCTGCGCCCACGTCGCGTAGGGAACGGGAAAGGCAAGCAGTGAGGCCTCGGCGTCCCATCGAGCGCGACGTGCCTCGAGCGCCGTTGAAATCGCCTCGATCAGGGCCTCGGACGTGCCAGAATGGTGGGCGGCGACTTGTCTCAGCACCGAGACCACATCACGCGGGTTCCCGGATGCATCCACGTGTTCAGTGGGCGGGAGGAAAAGACGCCGGCTGATGGCCAAGAGTGCGCCTCGCAAGCCGTTTCCAACCCGCCAGCAGCGTTCGGCGACGGCAATGTCGACGGCGTCAAGGTCAATTCCATCACATTTGGCGACAATCGCCGCCTCAGGCCACCCAGCAAGACCACCCAGGAAGTCGCGCGCAGCGATCGGCTCCAAATGTGCCTGAAAGCCGAGCGACGCACCCGCGTCCGGTGCGCCGGAAGGTTCGTCACGTCGGCGGCTCCTGTACGAAAGCCTTGGAGGCGGACGGCCACTTCGGCGACGCTGTTCAACTTCTTCGAGAAACCAGCGGTTGAACCCGGAATCTGGCGCGACGAACAACCCCTCAGTGATCGCTACGGTGTCCCAATCGGCGGCAAGCGCCGATCGAATGGCTTCAACGGCCATTCCACTTCCTTCACCAGAAGCCGTCGCCTCGGCGAGGAGCGCATTCTCGACCGCAGGAAACCCGGAAGCGATGCGTCCGAAGCATGCCTGCAATCGCACCTGGGAAGTTTGAGCTCGATCGGCCGTGTCAAGGCTGACCTTCAGGTCTGTGGCCCGCAAGGCGAGTTTCGGACCCGACGACGTTGCAATCTGGCCAATCAGGAGCAAGTCGGGAGCAGATACCCCGGCTCTCTGGAGGATTTGGCCTGACTGCCCAGAGTCGAGACAGAGAATGGAGACGACCTGCATTGATCGCCCACCGCCGGTGGGGACAGACCACGGAAGGCGTCTACGCAAAAGGTCGGGACCGACGACTTCCCATCGGTCACCGATATCCCGCGCGGCTGTCCCCCAATTGCCGATCCGGCGGCTGAAGTCTTCCGCGTCAGCGTTCGTAGGTGAGGACGTGCCGACGGCAATCAGCGGAATTGGAGCCGGGGGAGGGGGTGTCGGGATGCGCGGTCCACCGGGTCTCCGGCTTGATGGACCCTGATCGTTCACGCCCGGAAGAGAACCGGCGGCCGCCGCGGGTGAAACGGGCTCGTGGCCGTTCTGCATGGAAGGAGTATTGGTCATCNNTGTTCGGCGAGAACAGGCGAAGAACCCGCGCCTTGTCATCACTCGTTCCAAGTGAGAGCCGGAAACACGAGCGGGTGGCGTAGTTGATATGCCCGCACCATCGCAAACTAGGCCCTCACCTGAGCGACGGGACGCGCGTCTCAACGGACTTTCGCGACACTGTGATGCACACTCCGCATAGCGGGTGAAGGCTGGAGCGGACCGCGAAGGTGCGCCGTGCAATCACATCGTCTAGAACACGCACACGAGGCCCTCAATGTCGGCAACAACTGAACCGGAGAAGTCCCGCACCTTGTCCCACGTGCTCGTGACCGGAGGCGCCGGGTTCATCGGCAGTGCGTTTGCACGGAACTTCGTGGTCTGGCATCCAAATTCCCGCGTCACAGTCGTTGACAAGCTGACCTATGCGGGCAACCTGAGCAATCTTGCTCCAATTTGGGAGAACCCCCGGTTCAGGTTTGTCCAGGCAGATATCTGCGATTTTGATTCGATCGCACCCCTTGTTGCGCACGCAGATGCGGTCGTCAACTTCGCGGCGGAAAGCCATGTGGATCGGTCCCTGAGCGATCCTGACGTTTTCGTCAGGACAAACGTTCTCGGAACGAACACATTGCTTCGCGCCGCCCGTGCCGCTGAGGTAGCGCGCTTTGTGCACATCAGCACCGACGAGGTCTATGGGCATGTCGCGACCGGAGCAGCCGCTGAAGATGCCCCACTGAAGCCCCGGAATCCATATTCGGCAAGCAAGGCCGGCGCCGAACTGCTCGCATTCTCCTACTTCACCAACTTCGGATTGCCGGTCATGGTCACCCGCGGATCAAACACGATAGGTCCCTACCAATACCCGGAGAAGGCGACGCCACTCTTCGTGACCAATGCGATCGACAATCTCCCCATGCCCATCTACGGCAGGGGCACCGCGATCCGTGACTACCTCTACGTTGACGACCACGCCGCTGCCATAGACCTGGTCCTGCACCATGGGACGCCGGGTGAGGCATACAACGTCGGCAGCGAGGATGCCTTGAATACGGTTGACCTGGCGCAACACATCCTCACGCGCCTCGGGAAACCCGAAGCGTTGATGACATTTGTCACCGACCGGCCGGGGCACGACCTTCGCTATGCGATCGACAGCACCAAACTGCGGGCACTGGGGTGGCGGCGCGCCTATGACTTGCCCGCGACGATGGACGCGACCGTAGGTTGGTACTCGCGCAACGAGGCCTGGTGGCGACCGATCAAGTCTGGTGCGTTCAGGGAGTACTACAAGCAGCAGTACGGCAAGGATCTTGCATCGTCGGGTACCACGACAGCTCCTGCAGGCAGGGCATGAGCGATCCATACAGCATTATTTGGCCCCTGCTTCGCTCGATCGATCCGGAGACTGCGCACCGTCGGGCACTCCAAGCCCTTCATTTTTGCGAGTGCATTCCCGGACAGCTTGGAACCGAGCTTCTTGAGAGGGCGTTCGCAGTCCGCGACCCACGCCTTGCGGTCACTGCTTTCGGACTGCGGTTCCCGAACCCGGTTGGACTGGCCGCTGGCCTGGACAAGGATGCCCACGCGCCCGGCGCGTTCGCGGCGATGGGATGCGGGTTCGTCGAAGCAGGGACGGTGACGCCACTGCCACAACCCGGTAACCCTCGACCACGCATGTTCCGGCTCATCGAAGATGCAGGGCTCATCAACCGGCTCGGGTTCCCGGGTGTTGGCGTGGAACGCGTGCGGGCACGCCTCTGGAAGTGGCGCGATGGCCTACCCGGTGGCGCCATCCTCGGGATCAACATCGGCAAGAACTCCTCGACACCACTTGAAGCTGCCACAACAGACTACGTCGCGGTCTTCGACGCAATCTACGACTTGGCCGGATATGTCGCGATCAACGTGAGTTCGCCAAACACACAGGGTCTTCGAACGCTGCAGGCGCGGGATGCCTTGACCACGATTGCCGGCGCAGTGATCGCCCGCCGTGACCTGGCCCGTCGAGCAATTGGCCGACGGATACCGGTCCTCGTCAAGATTTCTCCGGACCTCGACGAAGCGTCTCTCGCGGCCGTCATCGAGGCATGCCGGGACACGGGCATCGATGGCGTGATCGCGACCAACACGACCACCAACCGGGAGGGCTTGATGTCCCGACACCGAGGAGAGACCGGTGGACTCAGCGGAGCGCCCTTGTCCAACCGCTCGCGGACGGTACTCGACTGGTTGGTTCGCGAAGCCGGGTCAACCCTGCCGGTGGTGTCCGTAGGCGGCATCATGACTGCGCAAGACGCGCGTCAGAGGCTGGAGGCGGGCGCAACCCTCGTGCAGGTGTACACGGGAATGGTCTATGCGGGGCCAGCATTGCCAGGGGCGATATGCCGGGAACTACTGCGACAGTGACATCATCTCTCAGGCGTCACTGCCAGATGGACCAAGGATCGAAAGTGGGGTCGCCGTGACCGAAAACGCCGTCCCAGCCGAGCGAGCGCACCTCTTCGCCTACTTGTACCGCTTGCGCCTAATCGGACGATGGGGCCTGATGAGAAGCACGGTTCCCGAGAATGTCGCCGAACACACCTACCAAGTCGCGATCCTGACCCACGCGCTCGCGACGATCTCGCACGACGTCTTCGGGCGGACCGATGTCCCCATCGACCGGGCAATCACCTTGGCCCTCTTCCACGACGCAACCGAAGTCATCACGGGAGACATCCCGACGCCAGTGAAGCACCACAATCCACGAGTTCACGCGAGCCTGCGTGAACTTGAACACCTGGCGGCCGAACAACTCACCGGACTCGCCCCGTCACCGACCCGCGACACCTACCGCTCCTTGATCACGCCTGGTGAGCACGATGCCGAGGCGTACCGGTGGGTCAAGGCAGCCGACAAGCTTGACGCCTACCTGAAGTGCCTCACCGAAGTCGCAGCTGGCAATCCGGAGTTCGCTGTCGCGCGAAGGCAACTCGAACGTGCTGTCGCGGACCTCGACATGCCGGAGGTCGAATACTTCCTCCGGCACTGCGCCCCGAGCTTCGCCATGACCCTGGACGAACTCGGCGAACCCTGACCCGCCAGCACTCGCTCACCCGCCAGCGACGCGCATCCCCTCGAACCGCGCACCACGAGGGCCGACGTACAACCCTCCGCCGCCGAAGCCGGAGATCAATGCCTCCTGAGTCTCCTGTGAAAACCTCACCGATGCGAACGCATCGAACACGTTTCCCGCAAGTGCGCCACCCTTGATCGGGCGAACCTCTCCATTTGGCAGGTGCTCGTAGCCCAGCCGGATCTCACAGCCAACGTCCCCGGTGATGTCATCGACGTTCGGTGAGGAGAACGCGACTATCTCGACTACCGGACTACCCGGATCCCTCAACAGCTCGACCAATGGTGTCGTCCCCGCGCGCACCACCACCGCACCCGGCTCACCCGTTACCGGAACCCCGAGATACTGCGCATATCGTGAGGTCGCGTGCCTGGCAAAGAGGGTTCCGCCAACAATCATGTCGGTGTCACGTCCCGGAACGCCATCCCCGTCAAATGAGTGACTGCTAAGGCCAAACGGGCGCAGCGCGTGCGACGACACATGCAAGGGATCACCAGTCATTGCGTGGTCGCCAAATACTGAGTGATCCGGAGTGAACCTCGATAATTTCATGTACGCAGCCTGCGCACCGGAGTGAAAAACGAACGGGTCAAAGAATGGGGGCAAGGCGGAACCGCTGACGACGACCGGACCATCACGCGTCTCGGTCGGCTGCGCGCGCAAAGTGTCCCGTGCGAACCTCGATGCCTCTGCCACCTGAGAGGCAAGCCGAAGGTCCACGACGCGACGTGCCTCGACCGGCCTGAACGTCTCCGCCTCAAGCGTTGGATCATCACTAGCGCCCCGCGCAAGCAATGCAATCTCGACGGCTACGTGGGTTGTTTCCGACGAGGCATGGATGCCCTTGCTTGTCCGGAACTCTCGATCAGAGACCGTGACAAAAAACTCGCCCGCTGAGAGTCGGACACCGGTTGATGCCTCACGGTCACACGCTTCCCAGACCTCCTCCGCCATCTCCCAGACCGCCCGGCGCGTACCGTCCAGTGCAGTGATCAGCGGGTCAGACAGCGCAACGTTGGGAAGTGTTTCGGGTGACGGGAGTTCGTAGGCTGGGTTGTGTACCAGGGAAGCCATCATGATGACTTCATCCAGTCGCGACTCCAGATGTGCGGTATCGCCGGGAACGAGTTTCACTGACGAGACCCCTCGGGCATGACCGGCAGTTCCGGTTTCACGACCAACCGGCCACGGATGGTCATGGAAGACCGTGATCGTGAAATCCTCGGTCGTCACCTCTCGCGTGTTCTCCACGTCTCGGCCGATCACATAGAGTTGTGTTCCGTGCCGTCGACGCCTCGTCAGGGTCCAACCGGCGATCTCCGGGCGTCGCGCCAAGGCTTGCACGATGGTGTCGGCAGTAAGCGTTCTGGTGACCATTGGGATCCTCCGTCGTCCTGAAATCGACTACGCCAACTGCAAGCGCGTGCGAACGTGCGGCCCGCCGTCCCCTACGGTGATGTATTCCTTCCAGCCCTTGCCGCATCCACCCGGGTGAAGGTGGAAGTCATTGGCGACCATGGTCACGTCGCCGAGTACATCGGGAACATATCCCGTGATGCTTACGGGGGCGTACAGGACACCGGTCGGCTTGCCATGACGGTACTCGCGTGCGAAGTGTGCGCCAACCTGGATGCCCCATCCCTTCGGGTCCTCCATTCCGTTGGCGCCCTGACAGATGTACATGCCATGATCAAGGCTTGCGAGGACCTCCTCGACGGAGTGTTTGCCCGGGGTGAAGAAGGTGTTGGACATGCGCGCATACGGCTTGCGTTCAAAACTTTCGCGCCGACCGTTCGCGGTCCGGGCAATCCCCAGTCGGGTTGCCGAATAAAGGTCGGATAGACCACCCAACAGGATTCCGTCGCGAATGATGCAGGTGGGAGACGCAGACTGGCCCTCATCGTCGATGAAGTAGGTGCCATTTGCACCGGGGACCGTAGGATCGTCAACGATGGTGACAAGGTCGGACCCGACCCGCTTGCCAATGTAGTGTGCACCGCGCGCGCGCCCTTTCAGGAACATGTCTGTCTCGACACCATGGCCGAACGCCTCGTGCGCGAGAATGCCTGCCACGCTTGGGTCGACCACCGAATCGTAGACACCGGGTTCCATCGGTTTGGCACCAAGCAAGGCGACGGCAATTTCGGTGACGTTTGCAAGGGCCCCCTCGTCCACCTCGAGGCTTTCCAACCCGCCGGTGCCTCCACGGCTGAGCCAGTTGTAGCGTCGCGCGTTCCCATCAGAAACAAATACGGTGACATTCAGCGTCGCACGGTGCACCACTTCCGTTATGAAGCGGGCGCGATTCACGAACACCTTTGTCTCGACCGCGTCTCCGTAACGTGCCATCGCTTGGACAACCCGGCTGTCGATCTTGCGTGCCCGTTGCCGAAGGTCCTCGAAGCGCGCAAGCTTTTCTGCAAGAGAAAGACTGTCCGGTGAAATAACCACCGGAGTGACATAATCGGCGGACAGTCGATCTCCAGGCTCAAGATTGAGTGGCAAACGATTCCGTTCGCGCCCGCCACCGCGCGTGCGACGCAACCCCTCGAGCAAGCGACGGGAGGCATCACGGACGCTCGCCTCATCAGTGGCGCCGACCGCGACTTCCTCGATCTCATAACCGTCGGACGCCGTAAGCACAACCCCCGCAGACGGGTCCCTTCTAGATACACCCTGTTCGGAATCCCGCAGGGCGAGCCTCACCCCACTTGACGAGGTCGCCAGAGCCGAGGCATAAGGGATCGACCGCTCAAGTTCCGCTATCACATCTGGGAGGTACGCGAACTGAGCGCGAAGGACCGAAGGATTTGCCGACTCCCCAGTTGGGTCAGGTGTGTGGCGTTGCGTCGACGGTGACATTCGCACTCCTTTAGAACAGGTTCCCGGGCAA
>DDYL01000028.1:41580-43046 GCA_002347925.1 Chloroflexi bacterium UBA2235
TGCAAACGTCCTTGCGTCGCACGGGCGGGTAGGTATTCTGAGCGGATGGTGACGCGCGGACCTGCCACACCGCCGGCAACGACGGATGAACCGTTTCACGGGACCGGTGCGCCCAACCACGAAAGTGACGCCAAAGCAGCTGGCCAGGACCTGCGCGAAACCCAACCTGACGCAGTCGTGACCGGTGACGGCATGTCCGGTTGGCGCAGGACCTTCATCGCACTCATCATCGCGCAGACCATGTCAATGGTTGCGTTCGGGATGGCGTTGCCATTCCTCCCCTTGTACGTCCAGACCCTCGGGGTTAGCGACGAGGGCGACGCAATCCGTTGGGCGGGCGTGATGTCCACCACCGGAATGCTTGTCATGGCTGCCGTGGCACCGTTCTGGGGGGTGATGGCTGACCGGCGCGGTCGGAAGCCAATGGTTGCACGGGCGTGCTTCGGCGGCGGGCTGATCGTCGGCGCCATGGCCCTTGCGCGTACTCCCTTGGAACTCTTTGGCCTCCGGACGCTACAGGGTGGATTTTCGGGAACCGTCGCTGCGACCCGCACGCTGCTAACGAGCGTTGTCCCCGCATCGCAACTCGGCTTCACCCTCGGCATCATGCAAACGGCCGTCTTCGTCGGGAACAGTTTTGGGCCACTCCTCGGCGGTTTCATCTCTGATGCGGCGGGTTACAAGGTGTCATTCCTGGCCACCGGCGCCCTCCTTGCCATCTCAGGGATCATCGTCATGGTCTTCGTGCGGGAAAATTTCACTCCACCCGTCGCGGCCGATGCAAACGCCCGGCACGGTTGGCGAGATGCCGTTGCGATGATCGAACGGACCCCCGGCCTCAGTGCGGTGATCGTGACCCTTTTCCTGGTCTCAGCTGCTCAGAACGCCATGGGGCCGGTCCTTCCCCTGTTTGTGAAGACATTGGTGGCCGACGCACATACCCAAATTGCCTCGATGGCGGGTCTCGTCCTTGGGATCACGGCGGTGACGAGCGCGCTTGCGGCCGGGTTCGGCGGCCGAATCGGCGACAGGTACGGGCATGGGCGCATGATGGCGGTCTGCGCAATCATCGGAGGCATCCTCTACATTCCTCAAGCGCTCGTAACCAGCCCATTTGAGTTGCTGGCTTGGCGCGGGCTGCTGGGACTGTTCACCGGAGGCCTGATGCCAGGGACCATGGCGATCGTAGCCCTGCGCACACCATCGGCCCACCGAGGATGGGTATTCGGACTGACGACGACGGCAACCGCACTGGGCAATGCCGCCGGTCCGATGGCCGGAGCGGCAGCCGCCACGACATTGGGCTTGCGGGCAACGTTTGTCGTCACAGGCCTGATCCTCACAATCGCCGGCGTTTGGGCGGCGTGGTCGACAGGTCGAACTGTCCGTGCGGCCACTCCAACCCCTTGAACCAGCGAGGTCTAACGCCGTGGCCCATACCTACCCGGATCTGTAACTGCCCGAAG
>DDYL01000012.1:0-1648 GCA_002347925.1 Chloroflexi bacterium UBA2235
TTGCGTATGCAGCCAACAGGCTCACGGCAATTTGGACCACCCACTTGAACGCGGGTGATAGACCAGCAGAGCGAGTCTTGCCGACAAGCGTCCTCAAGTCATCGACGACGCCGAGTGCCCCGAATGCGAGTGCGACTGCGACTGGGATCAACACATCCCAATGTCGCGCAATCAGGCCGTAAACGGAAATCACCGTCAGGCCAGGCACCAGGAAGACGATGCCACCCATCGTCGGCGTGCCCGCCTTATGTGCATGTTCTGCGGGTTCGCTCGGATTGAGTTGCTTGCCGAATTGCCGTCGCTGGAGGAACCCGAGCCACTTGGGTCCAAGGGACAATCCAAAAACGAACGTGACAAGTGCGAGTGCTAACGGAGTTCCCAGGGCTTCGTCTCCTGATCGAAAGTGTGTGGTTCAGGTTCGGGCTGGGTTCTACCCGGCAATTGAAGACGCACTGGAAATGCTGTTGGACGCTGCCCCGAATGCTTGTTGCAACATGGCCACGACACGTTCCATACGCATGCCCCGCGACCCTTTAACCAGAACGGTCCATGGCCCTGCGCGGCCAGCCAAACAATTCCAGGAAGTCATCGCGGGCACCACATCCTGCGAGGCTGCGACATGCAGGATTGCGCTTTGGTCCATCCCGTTCCGAGCAGCCTCGCGTGAAATTCCTGTGGCTGCTGATCCAGTTGCTACGAGCAGATCGGCGCGACCTTTCAACGCCTCACCCACAATCCGGTGTGCCTCGGCTTCGAAATCACCGAGTTCGAACATGTCTCCAAGGACCGCGATTCGAAGACCGGGTTGCGCAGCCAGGACATCAAGCGCAGCGATGCACGATGCCGGACTGGCGTTATACGTGTCATCGAGGACCATGATCTGGGTAGAAATTGCTAGCGCCCGGATTCGGGGTGCTTCAAGCGGTTGCTCAAGTGACTCGACAATCCCCTCCCAGGAACACCCAGCGACGAACCCCACCGATGCCGCTGCAAGGGCCCCGGTCAGGAAGTGGCGTCCGATCAACGGGAGCCTGACCCGGCGATGATGCCCCTGGTACACGAGAGTGAAATGCGTTCCCTCGAGTCCAACCACCTCGACGTCAGTCGCGCGAACCATTGCATCTCCGGCCTCGCCGAATGTAACGACGTTCGCGACCGTTCTTGATGCCATTCGTGCGACACGTGGGTCATCGGCGTTCAGGATTGCGTGTCCGTCGGCTGGCAGGGCCTCAACGAGCCGACCCTCTTCGAGCTCCACTGTATCGATATCGTTCAACTGATGGAGGTGTTCGGCGTCGATCCGAGTAATCACCGCCATTGTCGGGCCGGCAATTTCTGCGAACCGAACCATTTCACCAATTGCAGATATTCCTATTTCCAAGGCTGCAATGGTGTGTTCACTTGTCAGGCGTAGGAGGCTGAACGGCAGACCGAGTTCGTTATTGAAATTGCCCGCTGTACCCAGTACGTGGTACCGGGATCCAAGGACCGCCGCGACGAGATCCTTTGTGGTTGTCTTGCCGACGCTCCCCGCAATGGCCACGATTGGTGTCGAAAGGCTTTGGCGCCACCATATAGCAAGGTCCTGCAGCGCTGTCATTGTCCCTGTTTCGCGATCAACCAGGATCAGCACGTGTTCTGGTAAATC
>DDYL01000012.1:1667-7892 GCA_002347925.1 Chloroflexi bacterium UBA2235
TTTGTGGTCAAGCCGGTCTGGATTAGCGCTAATCACGACGATTCGACCGTCGGAAACGTGTTTCTCGAGGTTCGCTGGAATGTGATCCACGAGAGCGGCTATCGCCCCGTTTGCAAAGGCATCCGCAACGAAGTCGTGCCCGTCACGTTGCGAACCGCGGATAGCGATGAACAGCCCATTGGGTCCCATGGGGGGGTGTCCGTCTGTCCTTGACGACATTGAGACGGATTGAAACCGGGCGTCCACACGGAACATTGATGAGACGCTGCGTAGGGCCTCCACGGAGTTCCCCGCCCAAGAGACGAGGTCGTCAAGGCCGAACATCCGTGGTCGCACCGTGAGAACCCCCACATCGCTCGCTAGATCATTGATGTCTTCGGCGGGTTTCATCGCCCCGTAGAACGGTGGAGGGAGGCCGCGCGGTAGTCATCTCCACATCCGCAGGCGTGCACCTGATCCCGCCTGTGCGCCCTTGTTCACCGGGCGCGGACGGGCGTGCGGATTGCCTGGGCGGTGGCAGTCTCGACGATCTGTGCGTTCGTTGCGGTCGCAGATGGACGTGCAGGTGGCAAGGATTGCCTGTCCGCAACAGGGGTTGTTCCACGAATTGCGGCTTGCGGGGTAATGACTTCGGTTGAAACCACCCGAGGGGTTGACTGGGGTATTCGAGTTGATTGCGTTGGAATTAGCTGCTGGTCGGGCGCCGCTTGGGTCATACCATTTCGGACAATCGCCGGACCTGCGGGAACTGGTTCACGGCTGCTGGCGTCACTCAGTCGTGGTGTGGCTGTGGGTGTCGTCAGTGCGTTTGCGATCGATCGTGCTTCGGCGGTTGCGACGCCAGGTGGGATAGCTTCGGTCCTGGGCAGCTTCAGGTACCGCGTAAGTTCCTGACCGATAATTGCAAAGGCAGGCTTCGCGATGAGTGATCCCCAAGGTTCATCCTTGGGCCGATCAATCTTCACGAGGATCACGAACTGAGGATCTGCTGCAGGTACGGCGCCGATGAATGAAGCAATTGTCTGGTTAGAGTCGTACCCACCATTGACGGGAATGCTTGCCGTCCCGGTCTTGCCTGCGACCTGGAAGCCCGGGACCAATGTGCCTCGTGTCTCGCCGTTTTCTGCTGACCGAAACAGCATCTGCAAAAGAGTCGCGGCAGTCTCACGGGAGATTGCCTGACGCACAATCTGAGGTCGGACTTGCTCAACTGTTTCCCCGGTGACTGAGTTGACAAGGGCCTTCACAACGTGAGGCCGCATCAGGAGGCCTCCGTTGGCCACCGCGGACACGGCGGTGACCATTTGCATTGGTGTCACGGCGATGGCTTGGCCGAATGCGTTGGTCGCCAAGTCGGATTCAGACCAGTCCGCGGACTTGGGATTTTTGACGATACCGGTACCTTCCCCCTGAAGGTCAACTCTCGTAGGTGCGCCAAACCCGAACGCGGTGACGTAGCGGTAAAAAAGCGTCTTGCCAAGGCGAAAGGCTGTCCAGCTCGCGCCGATGTTGCTGCTTTTCTCAAGCAGCTGCGTCATGGTGATCCGCCCGTTCGCTTTGAAGTCCCAGTTCCTGATTGTGAAGCCGCCGATGGACAGTGCGCCGTTATCGTCCATCGTCGTATCAGGAGTGACCAGCCGTTCATTGAGCGCGGCTGCCATGGTGATGACCTTGAAGGTTGACCCTGGTTCGTACGCGAAAGTGATTGCGGGGTTTGTCAGGAGTTCCGGCGTGCGGGCCGCTTCGGCATACCTGTTTGGGTCGAAGGTCGGATGGTTCGCCATTGCGAGGATTTCACCGGTCTTTGGGTTCATCACGATTACCGTGCCACCGTCAGCCTTGTGTTCGATAACCGACCGCTCGAGTTCACGTTCCGCGATGTACTGAATGGTCCGGTCAATGGTGAGTATGAGATCCATGCCGTCCAATGGTGGTCGCCAGTCGCGGTCGCTGAAGCCGATCTCGTTTCCGGCAGTGTCCCGCTCAGCGCGAAGGTGTCCGGGCAGCCCAGCTAGCGCCTTGTCCCATGCACCTTCAATCCCGTAGTTCCCATTTCCGTCCCCGTCAACGAATCCGAGGACGTGCGATCCGAGTGAACGCTCGGGATACGTTCGGCGCGTCGTTGGCTCGAGGAATATGCCGGGCAGGGCCAAAGCGATGACTTGGTCAGAAATGGTCTGGTCGACACGCTTGCCGCCGATGAGTCGCACATATGGTTTTGTCTTGTCGGAAAGAAGAGGGAGAAGTTCATCGGTGTCGACCCCGAGAACCGGCGCGAGTTTCGCCGCGACTTCTTCCGGACGACGAATCTGGTCAGGCACGGCAAAGATGAAGTCAACCGCGAGGTTTCCGGCAAGGAGTTCGCCGGCGGTATCGCGGATGTTGCCCCGCCTTGCCGGCACTGCGGTATCAAGGGAATGTTGCGCGTTCAGCTGGACCGTCAACTTACTTGATTCCAGAACTTGCCAATGTACAAGTCGCAAGGCGATCAAGAATGCTAAGAACAGAGGAACCAAAGTCAGTACGCCATGCCTGCTCCAGACCCACCGCCAGCTCCACCGGCGTGGGATGGGTGCCTCATGCTCGTTGCCAGGTGTGGAGGCACCTCCACCAGGTGGCGGAGAGGTCCGAGTCGTGCGCGGGCGTGGTGCTGCCTGTGGTGTAGACCGGTCACGCGGACGATAGGGCGCATAGCTAGTGATCAAGAACGCCTCCCGGTCAAGTGGGAATGCGCAGAAGCTCTGTCAGATGCTTGATCCATGCAGTAGTCAGGTGCCCGTCTTATATTGGTCACGGCCTGGCACCTCGCGTTGGGGTCTCCCCGGCATTCAGACGAGGGAGACGGGTTCGGGTCTGATCTAGGTTTCCTGTGAGTGCATCCCAGATCTCTCGAGGAGTCAGGTCGACCTTCGTTTCTGGTTGCGTGACGAGTAGTGGCTCTTCTGAGACACCGGGAAGGTGAAGCGTGACGCGCAACGAATCCAACACTGACAGGTTTTCGAGGTGGGTCCGCGCCTCCGCATCGCGAAGGCGCTGGTCGATGTCGATTGGAGAGGGGCGTGAACGGACGTAATCCGGGGACGTTGCAGGGATGAGACCAAGGCGTATCGTTGCATCACGCTCGATGCGGGTGAAGGCCTGGAGTTCTGAAGCGCGGTTCAAGAGACGTTGTTCTTCACGTTCGAGACGCACCCGACGTTGTTCGAAGTCACGTATGTCGTAGCCAGTTGCGGCGACCCTTGATGCCCCGGTGAGGTAAAGGATCACGATGACTGCGACGATGAAGGCAATGGAGAGGACCGGAAGAACCGGGGTGATGATTGTTTCAAGGTTCGTCACGAACCCGGAGATCAGACGGCGGATCGTCTGATCTTCGCCCGCCGATGATGATGCCTTCATTCTGTTCGACGTCCGTCATTGAGCGATTTTGTTTCGCGGACGAGGACGCAACCCGAGAAGTGCCCGATCGCAGCATCACCAATCGCGTCGTGGCCCTTGGGTCTCTTAGCCCGCACCGACTTCAACGACCCGGAGTCGGGCACTGCGACTCCTCGGGTTCTGATTGGACTCATCCTCAGTTGCAACGAGGGGTTTGGGCGTAAGGACTCTTACCGAGGCGGTGGCGCCGCAGATACAGACCGGGAGACGGGGCGGACATTCACAGCGTCCAGCAGCCCGTGAGAACGCCAGTTTCACGATCCGGTCTTCAAGTGAGTGGAACGAAATGATTGCGATCCGGCCACCAGGCCTGACGGCGCGCAACGCTTGGGGAATGACGGACCCCAGGGCGTCTAGTTCACCATTGACCGCGATGCGTAAAGCCTGAAATGTCCGCGTCGCCGGGTGTATGGTCGGAGTGCCTCCGGGAGACTGGCGTCGCTGCCTCGGAATCGCGTTTGCAATACAGTCGGCGAGATCGGTGGTCTCCTCGAATGCGCGGTAGGATCGGCGATCAACGATGGCTCGCGCTACACGCCGGGCGAACCGCTCCTCGCCGAGACCGTCGATGAGGTCTGCCAAGGATCGCTCATCCAGGTCGTTGACAAGGTCTGAGGCGGTTGGCCCTTGGGTCTGGTCCATTCGCATGTCCAGGGGTCCGGAAGTGCGAAAGGAGAATCCGCGACTGGGTTGGTCCAAGTGCATCGATGAGACGCCAATGTCGAGAAGGAGCCCGTCCAACGTTTGAGGCTCGCCCCACCCGATCCTATCGAGCACCTGCCCAAGGTTGCGAAAGTCGTCCCGTACGAACTTCACCCGGGATCCAAACCGGCTCAAGCGCGACCGGCAAAGTTCCAGTGCCGATCCATCTCGGTCAAGTCCGAGACATTGCCCGTCTGGGGCGGATTCAGTGAGGATCGCCTCCAGGTGGCCTCCCGCACCTGCGGTGGCGTCCACATATCGCCCACCTGGTCTAGGCGCCAGCAGCGAAATGACCTGGTTTAGCAGAACTGGCACATGGGAGTGCGACTCGTCCAGCTGACTCACCAACGTGCCCCAACTGCAGTCCAGGAAGCGATGTCGGGAGAGTCTGGGCCAATAGGCAGGTTCTCACGCATTGGGAATGAACAGCAGTCGCCCGCACGAAGGGCACGGAAACGGTGCTTCCGAACGGCGCGCGCGCTGGGCATCGCCAGACGGAATATCAGTGCGGCATCCTTGACACTGGGAACCCGTAAGTTCGGCGACCGGTACGCCGTCGGACGACTTACTTCTTTGCCGGTTGTAGGCCTCGACATCCTCCGGAGGCATCCCTTGAATGAGAGCAGTCCGATCCGCTGCCAGGGCATCGCGCCGGGATGTCGCCGAGGTTCGTTCGGCGACCCGTTGCACGTTGCCTGACTGAAGACTGGCAATCGCAGCGGCGACGGCGGCTTCAACCCGTGCCAAATCCCGCTGGGTCCGCTCGGTTGCCTCCATCGCGCCGAGGGTCTGTTCCTCAATCCCGTTTCGGCGCGTGCGTTCCCGGTCCAACTCGACCCTGAGCATCTCCAGGTCCCGCGGAGTGCCCTTGCCTGACCACAGCCGAGTGTCCAGTTCCTTGATCCGTGCTTCCAGTTGGGCGAGTTCGAACTCCTGATCGCGTTGACGGGAAAGCGCTTTCGCGACGGTGTCCTTAGCCCGGCGGATTGCAATGTCTCCGGCTTTCACCTTGACTTGGTCCCCGAGTTGGGAAGTCAATTGGGTGATCCGTGATTCAAGTTGTTGGATTTCAGAATCTATGCGCCAGAGGTTCCAGACCGCACGGGCACGTTCGCTCATCCTGCGCCTTTCCCGGCACCCGGCAATATGCCGGCCTCGGACGGAGTTTCCACAGTGGGGACTATGGTGGATTTGAGTATACGAACCCCAATCAGTTCCACCCGATGCGCGTTGCACTGGTGATATTCGATGGAACCATTTTATCCATGGACCGGGGATGTGTTGGCCTCAATGACTTCCGGGGAGTGGTTCGCCAATTCGGTGAACCTTGATGAGGTTCGTACGGCCGGTTACACCAAGCGGTACGCCAGCGGTGATGACGATCAAATCCCCTTCCTTTGCAATTCCCAACTCGACCGTTGCCTGAACAGCGTGGCGAAATAGTTCATCGGTCGAAGTGAATGGCGGAGCGAGAACTGGCGTGACCCCCCACGTCAGAAGCAGTCGGCGGAGAACTCCCAAATGTGACGACAGTGCAAGGATGGGCGCTTGTGGCCGGTACTTGGCGACGAGCCTCGGAGTGCCTCCAGAACTCGTTGCCGTGACAATTGCACGGGCGCCAAGTTCCATAGCGATCTCGACAACTGCCTGGGCAACAGCTTCGGTTGCGGTCCTAGCTTTGTCTCGGCGGGCGTTAAGGGAATGATCTGCGTCTGTCACAACCTGCTCGGCAGCGTGTGAGATTGCAGCCATCGCCTGGACCGCCTCGAGTGGAAACTTTCCGGCGGCCGTCTCTCCGGAAAGCATCACCGCATCGGTCAACTCGGTGACTGCGACGTGTACATCCGTCGCTTCGGCCCGCGTTGGCCGGGCTTGATTGATCATCGACTCCAGCATCTGCGTCGCGGTGATTGCTGGCTTTGCGGCTTGATTGCATTGATCGAGGAGACGCTTTTGCGCCTGCGGAACCCGTTCGAGGGGTATCTCGACCCCAAGATCACCGCGGGCGACCATGATGCCGTCAGCTTCGGCGAGGATTTCGGAAATGACTTCTAGGGCTTCGGGGCGCTCAATCTTCGCGATGAT